>CAYTXK010000397.1:0-2117 GCA_964441645.1 uncultured Acidobacteriota bacterium | reverse complement strand
CGGGCTCTCATCCTGGAGAACATCGACGGCTTCTCGAATCCACCGGTCTTTCGAAAGGCTCCCGCCCTCCTGAACCTGAGCCGGACGTCGCCCTACGGGTTGAGCGGCAATTTCCCGGACCTCCAGACGTTCGCCACCGGGGCGGTCATTCAGCACTTCCCCAGAACACTGGCGCGGAACGTCGGCGGATCGAACCCCGATTTCCGGCTGCCGACCTCTGATGAGCTGGCCGCCATCGAAGCGTTCCTGGAGGCGCAGGAGTTCCCGCCGGGAAACGATCCGGACAAGTTCAACCTCGACCGATTTGCACTCACCCCCGAGCAACAGCGAGGGCGTGATGCCTTTTTCGGCGTGGCCAAGTGTTCCCAGTGCCACGGCGGACCAGTCCTCGCCCAGACGACGGTGTCGATTCTGGGCAAGACGATCGGTGTCAACGCCTCCTTCAACACCGGTGTGGTGAACCAGCTTATCAACTCGCCGATAGTGGATAATCTCCCCTGCGAGCCCAGCACAGTGAGTGTCGGCCCCTGCGGGTCACGCGAATTCAGCGTCCCACAGTTGTTCAATGTCAAGAACTTGGGTCCGTTCTTCCACGACGCCTCCGCCGCGACCTTGTTTCAAGCGGTCGAGTTCTATGCCTCGCCTGCCTTCAACAACTCGCCGCCCGGTGTCGCCATCGGCGGGATCTCGATGTCCGCCGGCACGATTGCGGACATCGTTGCTTTCCTCGAAGGCCTCACCACCTCAGTGAAGAAAAGACCAGGACAGATCACCAGTGAATGAAGCCTAGGTCGTGGGGGCAACCACCGGGCGGCGCAACCGCCCTCCGACTGGCGCGCCCGTGCGGCCCGCGCTAGACTCCGGGCCATGGGGGCTCCTCTCTCCCACCGTTACGCTCTTATCAACCTGCCCCACGCCAATACGATTCTCAGCCGCATTGTGCGATTGCTGTCAGGCCAAGAGGAGCCGCGGGCCTACGACGAAACTGCTCTACCCGAACTGCTGGCCGAGCTCGACCGCTTACTGCGCCCCTTTGTGGAGGACCCGCCCGACGCCGTGGTGGTGGCGGCGGCCGACCAGGTCGCTGCTGTCGCCCGGCAGCTCGTGAACGAAATTGAGCAGACAGGCTACGGCGGCGACCGCCTGGGACAGTGCGTGCGGAATCTCTTCGAGTGCCTGGGGCTGGCGGAAGAAGGAGCCGATCTCTCGCTGCGTTGCGGCGAGCGACCCGATTCCCTGCTCCGCCCCTGATTTACTGTGGCGGGGGCGGCTTCTCCTCCGAGGGCTTTTCCGGGAGAAACAGGGCCGGGTCGACGCCGACGTTGATCTCATAGTTCTGAATGGTTGATTCGCGCGCCAGTTTGCCGTTCTGGTAGGTCCCGGCCTTGAAGGGCACGGTGAGCGGCCCGACGGGGCGGAAGTCGGAGTAGAGGGTTTCCTCTTCCACCGCTCCTTCGAAGGGCGACACCGCCTGATTGATTTTCTTCACAATGTGGCCGGTGCTTTCCTCGACGTAGAGTTTCACCGTGTCGCCTTTTTCGTCGGTGACGGCGATGACGTTCACCGGGCGGTCCTCGAGGTGGGTGCTCTCCAGGAACTGCACCTTGCGCTTGCCTTCACTCGCTTCCAGCAACAGAGGCTCCACGGCGCGCGCCCGCGACTGGCGAAGGTTCTCTATCTCCGCCGGCGGCATGTCCTGCGTGCCCGCCGGAGTCTTCTGCCAGCCGCGCTGCCCGTCGAAGACGATGGAGAAAGCCCCGAAAGGAAGAACAACGTCCTGGCGAATCTTGTCCGGCCAAACCACCAAGACTTTGGCGGTCAAGGGAAGCTCGCCCTGGGGCGTCATCTGGCGGACACGCATCAGGACCGATTGGTCGCGCAGCCCCTTGAGCGCCTCAAGACCGCCGATGGCTTTGGTGGCCGCCTCGAGGATCTCCTGCCCGCGGGCCGAAGTCTCCGGCGTGGCCTCGGGAAGGGGCGCCGCGGCGGGCTTGGGCTGGGGGATGGTGATGTCGAGGGTGTTAACGGAGCCCAGAGCGGAGAGCGGCTGGTCGAAATCCTGCTGGCGGCCGACGGCCAGCAGCACGAGCTGGTCCGCCTGCAGGTGCTTCTGCGCG
>CAYTXK010000396.1:1168-2117 GCA_964441645.1 uncultured Acidobacteriota bacterium | reverse complement strand
TGTTAGCCGGCTGATAATTTTTCGCGGAGGTGGCGGTGATGTAGTGCACCAGCGAACCCAGAGCCGTCTCGCGCGGCGGGGCGATCGGTTCTTCGCCGACAGCCAGCCGCGCCGCGTGCCGTCCCGCCATCAATCCGGTGGCGATGGCCTCGACGTAGCCCTCCGTCCCGCAGAGCTGCCCGGCGACAAACACCCGCGGCTCACGGAGCAACTGCAACGTCGGCGCCAGCAGCCGCGGCGCGTTGATGTAGGTGTTGCGATGGATCTGTCCGTAGCGCAGAAACTCAGCTTGTTCCAGGCCGGGAATCATCCGCAGGATTCGTTTCTGCTCGCCGAATTTCAGGTGATTCTGAAATCCCACCAGGTTGTAGCTCGACGCCCGCGCGTCCTCCTGTCGCAGTTGCACCACCGCGTAGTGCCGCCGGCTGTTGCTAGGATCGACCAGCCCCACCGGTTTCATCGGCCCGAAGCGCAGGGTGTCACGCCCGCGCCGCGCCAGCTCTTCAATGGGCAGACAGGCCTCGAAGTAGCGCGCGTCCTCAAAAGCGTGCCGCTCCACCGCTTCCGCCGCCAGCACCGCGTCCACGAAGCGCTCGTACTCCTCGCGTGTCAACGGGCAGTTGAGGTAATCGCCCTCGCCGTCGGCGGGCGCGGCGTAGCGCGAGGCGCGGAACACCTTGCCGCGGTCGATGCTCTCCGCGTCCACGATGGGACTGATGGCGTCGTAGAAATAGAGATGCTCGGCGCCGGCTACCCGCGCCAGCTCTGCAGACAGGGCCGGCGAAGTCAGCGGACCCGTGGCCACAATGACGATGGCGTCGCCCGGCAGGCCCCGCGCTTCCTCGCGCCGCAGCGTGATGAGCGGATTCCCAGCGATGGCCTCGGTTACGGCGGCCGCGAAGCGCTCGCGGTCCACGGCCAGCGCCTTCCCGCCGGGCACAGCCGCTTG
>CAYTXK010000396.1:0-1158 GCA_964441645.1 uncultured Acidobacteriota bacterium | reverse complement strand
AAGAGCAGCGAGTCTGCCCGTCGCAGCTCCGCTTTCAGCAGTCCCGGCGCGCTCTCGGGCTGGTTCGACTTGAGCGAGTTCGAGCAGACCAGCTCCGCCAGCCGGTCGGTCTTGTGCGCCGGCGTTTGCTGCACAGGGCGCATTTCAACCAGCGTCACCGGCAGTCCCGCGCGCCCAGACGGGCGACCGTAGGGTCGAGCCACCTGCCAGGCCGCCTCCGAGCCCGCCAGCCCTCCGCCCAGCACGACGATCTCAAATTTCGGCTGCATCGTTTTCGCACTTGCTCCGCGTCTTGGCTGGGATTATACAGGACACCTCGGGCGGCAGGGACCACACCCGACACTCCGGCGGCAAGGAGCGCGAAAATGAATTTGAAGAAGTATATGATCGCGACACTGGTGGTTTACGTCGTGTACTCCGCTCTCGCCTTCGTCATCCACAACATCATTTTGCAAACGGAGTACGAACCGATGGTGGGGACTGTGCTCCGCCCGGTGAGCGAGTTCGGCTTGCGCGCCCCGCTGCTCTACCTCGGCAACCTCGTCTTCGCGCTCGCCTTCTGCGCCATCTATACCTACGGCTATGAGCCCGGAAAGAACTGGCTGGGCCAGGGCGTCCGCTACGGCCTGCTGATGGGCACCCTGCTGGCGCCGGTGGCCATCACCGAGTATGTCGTCTATCCCATCGGAGGCGCGCTGGCGCTCAAGTGGGTTGTGTTCGGCTACTTTCAGGCGCTTGTTTGCGGGATCGTAATGGCTGCGCTTTACACGTTGCCGGCTTCGAGCAAGGCCTGAGGAGCGGCCGTGGCCCGCGTGCGCCCCATCCCGCGTGACCGCGCCGCGCTCATCCTGCGAAACATCTACGACTCGGCCGAGCGCGAGTTCGGCTCCACGCCCGTCATCACGCAGACCCTGGCCCACCGGCCCGAGCTGCTGCTCACCTTTGCCAACTTCGAGCGCGAGCTCTGGACCGGCGGCGCGCTCGACCCCAAGACCAAGGCTCTCATCGCCGTCCGCGTCTCCATTCTCAACTCCTGCGCCTATTCGCTTGCGCGGCATCGCATCGCCGCCCGCCAGGCGGGCGTTTCCGACGAGCAACTCGCCGCGCTGGAGCACAACGGCGGCGTCACCCGTCCCTTCGAGCCGCGCGAACAGGCGG
>CAYTXK010000395.1:0-2122 GCA_964441645.1 uncultured Acidobacteriota bacterium | reverse complement strand
GTCAAGCGCATCCACGAGCTGACCATCACCGACGACGTCACCTCGCTCTACAACGCCCGCCACCTGAACTTCGTCCTGGAGACGGAGATCTACCGCTCCAACCGCTACCATTACGAGTTCTCGCTGATTTTCATCGACCTCGACCACTTCAAGGAGGTCAACGACACCTACGGCCACCTGGTGGGGAGCAAGTTGCTGTGCGAACTGGCCGAGGTCATCCGCGGCAGCCTGCGCCTGATTGACTACGCCTTCCGCTACGGCGGCGACGAGTTTGTGGTGTTGTTGCCGCAAACTGGCAAGGAGCAGGCTACGGTGGTCGCCCGGCGCTTGCACCAGCGGCTCAACGAGAGCCGCTTCCTCGTAGGGGAAAACCTCAACCTGAAGGTCACCGCCAGCCTGGGGCTGGCCACGTACCCCATGGATGCCAAGTCCAAGGCGGAGCTGGTGAAACTGGCCGACGAAGCCATGTACCTGGTCAAGAACACTTCCCGGAACAACATCGCCGTGGCCAACGTCGGCCTGCTGGTCTGACGCTTTCCTCCTTCTTCCTTGACCCTTCGCGGGGCTCGTGTTAGCGTGGCGCCCTTCCCTGAGGACGGGATCCGACCGTTTGCTTCCAGAGGCAGGACTCTCGATGGCCGAAGAAGCCTTGGGTATGATTGAGACCCGCACTCTGGTGGGGTCCATCGAGGCCGCCGACGCCATGGTCAAGGCCGCCCGCGTTACTCTCATCGGGCAAACCCAAATCGGCGCCGCTTACGTAACCGTGATGGTGCGCGGCGATGTCGGCGCGGTGAAGGCCGCTACCGAGGCTGGGGCGGCTGCCGCTCGTCGCGTGGGGGAGCTAGTGGCCGTGCACGTTATCCCGCAACCCTACTCCGACGTTGAAAAGATTCTCCCGCGCCGGGGGCGGGGAAGCAGAGCCGACTAGGAGCCAGGCGATGAGCGTGCAGGACACCGACCTGCTTTCTGTGCAGGAGGTGCGCGACCTGGTGGCGCGCGCCGTCGCAGCCCAGCAGCGCTGGGCCACTTTCTCCCAGGCGCAGATTGACGCCGTCATTGATGCCCTGGCTGAGGCCGCCACCCAGGAGGCCGAAAAGCTGGCGCGCATGGCCGTGGAAGAAACCGGCTACGGCAACGTCCCCGACAAAATCAAGAAAAATCTCTTTTCCTCCCAGGATGTCTACCGGGCCATCCGCCCTCTGCGCACCGTCGGCATCGTTAAAGAGGATCGAGAGAACGGCCTCATAGAAGTAGCGGAGCCCGTAGGTGTGGTGGCTGCCATCCTGCCTTCGACCAACCCTACCTCCACGGCCATTTACAAGATTCTCATCGCCCTCAAGGCCGGCAACGCCATTGTCTTGAGCCCGCACCCGGCGGCCAAGCGCTGCATTTGCGCCACGGCCGAGGTGATGACGCGCGCCGCGCTCAAGGCGGGCGCGCCCGAAGGGCTGATTGGCTGCCTGACCCAGGTCACGGCCCAAGCCACGCAGGAGCTGATGCGGCACCGGCGCATCGGCGTCATTCTCTCCACTGGCGGCACGGGCATTGTGCGGGCGGCCTACAGCTCGGGCAAACCGGCGTTCGGCGTCGGCCCGGGAAACGTTCCTGCTTACATCGAGCGCACGGCTAATGTGCGCAAGGCAGTGGCGGACGTTATTACCGGAAAGACTTTCGACAATGGCGTGCTCTGCTCGGCCGAGCAGGCCATCGTAGTGGACGAGCCGCTGCGGGCGGCTGTCTTGCAGGAGCTCCGCCAACAGAATGCGTACTTGATGAGCGCGAGCGAAGCCGAGGCCCTTGCCAAAATGCTGATCCGGCCGGACACCTTCCTCGTGAACCCCAAGGCCGTGGGGCGCTTCGCGCCCGTGCTGTCGGAGATGGCGGGTTTCAAAGTGCCCCCGCAGACGCGCGTGCTGGTGGCGGAGCTGGCGGGAGTGGGCCGCGCCCACCCGCTCTCGGCGGAAAAGCTGTCGCCCGTGCTGGCTTTTTACACGGTGAAGAACTGGCAGGAGGGTGTGGAGCGCTGCAATCAATTGCTGCACTTCGGCGGGCTGGGGCACACGATTGTCATTCATTCGCAGAACGACACCGTGATCCGCGAGTTTGGGCTGCGCGTCCG
>CAYTXK010000394.1:0-2143 GCA_964441645.1 uncultured Acidobacteriota bacterium | reverse complement strand
TCGGTTTCCGGTACGCCGACGTTCGCCTCCACTGTGTCCAGTTGGACGATTTCAAAGACCGGCCGGCCGGCAGAGGCCGTATTGCCGGTCTCTATCAACCTTTTTGAGATGTAGCCGCTAATCGGGGCATACAGTGTGGCATCGGAAAGTGCTTTACTGGCGACCTGTAGCTGTGCGTCAGCTTGATCGTACGCCGCCCTGTAAAGCTCTTTGTCTTCTTTCTGCCCGCCCGCTTTCGCCTGCTCGTACTGCTGTTTCGCCGTTTCGTATGCGGCCTTGAATTTCTGAAAATCATTGGGCGCCAGGCTGTTTGATTCATACAGCATTTTCATGCGGCGGTATTCGTCTTCGGCTCGCTCATACGCAATGCGAGCCTGCTCCAGCACCTCAGGCCGGACAGAATTCATGGCCTTTTCCAGCGCTGCGTGTGCATTATCCTTTTGCGCTTGGGCAGTTTTTACTGTAAGCCGGAAATCAGTAGGATCGATCTGTGCAAAGACCTGGCCCTTTCTCACGTATTCACCTTCTCGCGGCCCGACAAAGATAACTTTGCCGGAAACAAGGAAAGTCGGAGTGGAAGGCGCATCGGGCGACACGACAGATCCGCTTACCGTAACGGTCTGGTAATCGGCCACACGATGTATTTTCCCTGTAACGATGGGGATTGGTTCGGTCGTGGATTCCGTCTTCTTTTCCGGCGAACAGGAAGCGACCAGGACAAGGACTGAGATAAGTGAAATGAAAGATGCCCAAAGTCTAGGAGCAGATTTCATGAAACCCTCCTGACGAACCGAAGTAAGCGGCCGTTCAACACGACGTTATATGATCCCGACTCCCTTCAAGTCAGCCCGTAGGCTTTGAGTTGCCTGGCGGTGCTCGATACGAATACTTTGAAAACGACCATAGTGGGTATGGCCAGCAAAACCCCTGGAACATCGAACAGGATGCCGCCGCCCACGACCCCGATCACTACCCCGAGGGGATGAAGCTTGACCGCTCCGCCCAGGACAAGCGGTTCGTAAAAAACGTTCTTGAGCAACTCGGCCAGTCCCACGGCGGCAATTATCCAGATCGCGATGTTTTCTGTGTTCACCATCGGCAGGAGCGGGTGAATTTCCTCCGCCAAGAGGGCATAGGCCAGCCCTCCCATCAAGGCGACCGCCGAGCCCAGGTATGGAATCACGTTGGTCGCGCCGGCGAAGATCCCAATGGCGATCGCCCAATGGGCGGGGACGCCCACGAAAGGGAGAAGCAACGTCACGGTAAGGCCCAGCAAGGCGCACTCGAGGAAGATGCCGCGCATGTAGTCACCCAGCGCGCGGTCGAGATCCTCCAGGACTCTTAAGGCCGGTTCGAACAGGCGGTTGGGGACCGCTCTAAGAAGGCCGCGCTTGATCTCGCCGGTATCCCGCAGCAGGAATAGGAAGACCAGGGGTGCTATGATCCAGGTGGAAAGGATTTGGCCCAGCGTTGCGATAGGAGTCTTCAAGGCCGATGTCGGCGTCTGGGCAACAGCCGGAGGCGCTGCTCTAACCGCCCCGGTTTTGGGGAGTGCTGCCGGCTCGCGCACCTTAAGCGTCTGGAGGTTTACGCGATAGTAATCGAGCAAACGGTCGGACCCGGCCGGCGCCTCGGGGCCACGAGGGCGCGAGGCGAGGAACTGGGTGTGCTCTTCCGGCGTAAGGGCGAGAAGCCGGTTGATCTGATCCACTTTAGGGTCCAGCTCGCCTTGCGCCAATCGGTAGATCCAATTGCCTCTGGTCAGCGATTGGTCAAGCCCCATCAGGCCCTTGTATCCTTCGTTGATCTTGTAGATCGCGCGAACCTTGAGCTCGGGGGCCTCGATTTCGGTAGGCATGATGGAGCGTACACGATTCGCGATGAAAAGAGCTGCAAGCACAAACGCGAAAAGTAACAGCCAAATCCCCAAGGCTCGCGGCACCCGGTAACGTTCCAAGTGAGTAACGAGGGGCCGACAGATGTACGCCATCAAGCCGCTGACCGCAACGGGAACGATGAGACTCCGCAGCTTCCAAAGCAGGTAGGAGGCAAGGAGTGCGCCGGCGGCAGCCACGACAGACTTGAAGAGCGTCCCGGCGGGGCTTAAGGAATTGCGGGAGGTCACGTTTCACTCTCCTCATTG
>CAYTXK010000393.1:0-2144 GCA_964441645.1 uncultured Acidobacteriota bacterium | reverse complement strand
CCCCGGAGTCCTCGTCGCCAGAGGCGACGAAATAGTGCGGCACTCTCTTTCTGGCAAACTCCTCCAACGCCCAGAACAAAACCTCCGACCAGCTCCGAAACCTTCTAGGGTGGGTTTCCCACAGGAACTCATAGGCGGCATTTACGCGCTCGGTGAGAAGCGTGCTGCGGGCGATGCGGCGCGGTTCGGCTTTCATCGGCGGGCCCCGGCGGCGACCGGTGGAGCGCCTTTTTCGATCAGGCGTTCCGCTTTGCGCTGGATTCGTTCGTTGGGCTCGACCCGGCGCTTCTCCCAGCGCATGATGGTGCTGGCCCAGACCCCCAACAGCTCTCCAGCCTCTTCCAGGGTGACATTGAAGTCAATGCGCCAATCATGGAAGCGCTCGCCGAAGCTCTTGGGCTTGCCGTTGCGCCGCGTGGACATATAGAAACATCTGGCAACCTATAGGAACCTATCTACCTTGTCAAGCAAAAAATGCTTGCCTATGCAAAATTCTTCCTGTAGGCTCCTATAGGCTCCGAACCATGAAGGATGAACCGCGGAACAGGCCGGCAAGCACGCTCCTACGCCCGACCACAGATGGCCGGGTGAACAGACTGCTTACTAAAGGCCCCTGGCGGTTCGGGAGCCGGTCGGAGTGCCTCTCGTTTTTGATAGAGCTTGGCCTGAAGGAAGCCGAAATCGAATGGAAGGCCCTGCCCAGCGGCTCTTCACCCAAGGGACAAAGGCTCAGGCATTCCATCGACCAGCCTCGTTCGGCCTTGGGTACCTAGCTACCGCTCTTCCAAAGGCGCAGTGTGGCTCATCACCGCTGCACACTTGGAGGTGTCGAATGGCAAGGCTTATTGAATTCCGTCGTCCCGGTCTGGTTCCGCGTCGCCCCGAAGGGGACATCGATTGCTGCATCCGCCAGGCCACTCTAGATGACATCCTGGCCCTCCGCCGAAGGGTGCACGAGGCTAGGCGCGCTCGAAACCACATCGAGGCTGAGGTTCTGTGGATGCTCCGTGATGGGCGACCGGTGGAACCAGGCGCTCATACCGCCTATACTCTGCCAATCGAACGGGCCGGCTATCCCGTCCGTCCCAGCAGCTTCGACCGCCTAGTCGTGAGGTGACCCGATGCTGGTGCGCCTGATTGCCCCTGTCGTTCTCCTACTTCTGGCCTGCGCACCGGTTATGGCCCAACAGCAGAGCAGGGCGCGCGAGCAGCTCCTGGCCCTGGTGGTTGAACGGCCGCCTGAGGATGCTGGCATCTGCCAAGAAATGATGCGCGGCCAAGAAAAAGCCTACTCGAGCCTAAAGGATTCGCTGGGCCCGAAACCGACCCAGCAACTGATTGAGGGATGGGGGGCGACGCCTGCAGGATTCTTGCAGCGGGCGGCGCCGGGGATCCTCGCTCGGTTGCACTTGAACGCTGGCGCTTTGGCGCCAAGCGTATTCGGCAGGCGCTGGACCCGGAAGTTGACCGCAACGACGCCCGCGAGCCCGCGGCGGCGATGGAAGTGCAGAAAAAGATTCTCGACCGTGGCAAGGGCCGCGCGGTGTTCGCCTACCCGAAAGACGCGGTCTGGGTGGCCCTGATGGAAGCCCTGACGGACGCCAACTTCAGTCCTCAGAGCCTCGATAAAGAAAGCGGAACCATCTTTTTCCAGAGTGACCAGCAGTGGGGCCGAGCCTGGGGCGATGCGAACGGGGCGGTTTCTTTACTGACCACCAAGAAGGTCGGCCGGGCCAGCACCTGGCTGGCCATCGCCGCGAAGGCCAACATCTTCTGCAAAGCTACCGATGAAGCCACCACCGAGGTCAAGGTCAATGTAGTGTTCTCCGGCTGCAACGGGTGGCAATCGCTCGGCACCAACTACTCGTGCATGTGGGAGACGCTGGCCACGAACGGCCATGCAGAGAATCTGATCTTCGACGGGATTGAGCGACGGCTGGAAGCTAGGCCCGAAGGCGCCTTCCTCCTCCCGGCTTCACTGCCCGATGCTGTGGCGGTGGCGGCCGCCGAGCAGGCGCTTTTGGCAGTGCAGCGCCTGACATCGGCAGAGGAGCTGGGTTTGGGTAAAGAGGAGCTCACGCGCTACCTGGTCGACGCCAGGTCGGCAGTGGAGATCTTCCACGCTTCTCCCTCGGCCGGTATTC
>CAYTXK010000392.1:0-2158 GCA_964441645.1 uncultured Acidobacteriota bacterium | reverse complement strand
CGGGTGGCGATGGCGGTTCCGGTGGCGGCTACGGCGACCCGAATGTCAACGGAGGCCCAGGAGGCAGCGCCGCAGGCGGGGCCATACGTAACGAGGGTAGTTTCACCTTGAAAAACTGCACGTTGACCGGGAACTCAGCGACCGGTGGCAGGGGTGGGAGCGCCGGAGCCACCGCGGGGTTCGGTGGCTCCGGGATGGATGGCGCTGGCGGCGGCATTTGGAGTTCCAGTGCGCTCCTGTCCGCCCTGACGAATTGCACTCTCAGCGGCAACTCGGCCATCGGGGGAGCGGGCGGGTCGGGTTTCGCTGGTCGCAATGGAGGCGCGGGCGCTTATGCCTACGGTGGCGGGATTTATGTGGTTGGAGGCATTTGGATTGTCAACTGTACAGTGGCGGCGAATGCCGCCGACGGCGGGAGTCCGGGCGGCAATAGCCCCAGCCCACAGCCTGCCGGATCGGGCCAGGGCTCCGGAGTCGCCGGTGGCGGAAGCTCCGTTTACTTGCTCAACACGGTTGTAGCGGGCAACGTTGCTCCCGCACAAGGGTGTTGTCCCGATCTTGCAGGGACATTCGCAAGTCAAGGGTTCAACCTCATCGGGACTACTTTTGGCTCGTCCGGCTGGGGATCCTCTGACTTGACCAACCTCGCTGCCCGCGTTGGCCCGTTGCAAGACAATGGCGGCCCAACCCTTACGCACGCGTTGATGTTCGACAGCCCGGCCATTGACGCGGGCACAAGCATTGGCGCCCTGCTGCTCGACCAGCGGGGTTTCGCGCGACCGCAAGGCCTCGGCGTGGACATTGGGGCTTTCGAGGCCACGCCCGCGCCGCCCATTATTCGCGGCCTCTCTCCGAGCCAGACTGCCGTTGCGGGCACCAACCTCACGCTGTTCGTGACCGCTGAGGGCACACTACCTCTGCGCTATCAGTGGTACAAGGACGAATCACTTCTCGGCGGCGCCACCAACGCGACCCTCCCTTTGAATCCGCTCCAGCCTGGCGATGCGGGTGCCTACACCGTGGTCGTCAGCAATTACCTTCAGTCCGTCACCCGCGACCCGGTCGCCATCGCCGTGAGCAGCCTCCCTCTCATAATTGTTCAGCCGCGAAGCCAGTCGGTGTCAGCAGGCGGCGATGCGGTATTTACCGTGGTGGCGCTGGGGCTCCAGCCGCTGAGGTACCAGTGGCAGTTCAGCGGGAGCAACATCGCGGGAGCAACCGCCACGAACCTTGTGCTGACTCACGTGAAACTCGCCGCCGTGGGAGATTATGATGTCATCGTCAGCAATGGCGCGGGCGAGGTCACCAGTTCCTTTGCCACCTTGTCGATTTGGCCCATCCTGACCGTCAGCAACCCAAACGACTCCGGGCCCGGATCTTTGCGGCAGGCCATCCTGGATGCGAACGCCGGGGGCCCAGCCGATCACAGGGACATCGTGATGACAAACATCTCCGGCACGATTAATCTGAATTCCAATCTCCCAGCCATTACGGTCAACACGACCATCACGGGACCAGGAGCCGATCACCTGGCAATCACCCGCGGTCTTCGCTATGCAGCCGGCACGACGAACACGCTTGCTGGCTTAACCATCGCAAACGGCTCTGGGATTTATAATGCAGGGACTTTGAACATGATCTCGTGCGCCGTGAGAAATAATCAAGGAAGCGGGATTTTCAACGCCGGCGATCTGACCATTGTAAGATCAACCGTTTCCAGTAACCAAGTCACCGGCACTGATGGCGGGTTCATCTACGATCCGACCTGCCAGACTCCTTGTCCGAGCGGCGCCCCCGGCCAGGGTGGAGGCCTCTACACTTTGTCGGGTATCGTCAACATCATCAACAGCACCTTCTCCGGGAACGTAGCGAGAGGTGGCAACGGCGCCACCTGTTATTTTTTGTGTCCACCGGGAAGGCCCGACGGCGCCTACGGTGGCGCCATCTTTATCCAAAGCGGCAACGTCACGATTCTCAACTGTACCATCGCAGGCAATGAGGTCGTCAGCTCTGACTTCTTCGGCGCTGTTGGCGGCGGCATCTACAATGCGTCCGGCACGGTAAACCTGAGGAATACTCTGGTCGCTTCAAACCGCACCCAATACTACAGCCCCGACTCCAGCGGCGACTTCTCCAGCGCAGGGCATAATCTCATCGG
>CAYTXK010000391.1:0-2160 GCA_964441645.1 uncultured Acidobacteriota bacterium | reverse complement strand
CGAAAGGCAATCGGGAACGTTTCAAAAACCCGGCGGATTTCCTCTCCGTCGTTTTTCTCGGCGGCGTGCCGGAGTCGGGACAACAGCGCCTCCATCCGGTCCGGGGGAGCGGAGCGGTCGGAGCGCACGGCAAAGATTCGGGGGTGCGTGGTGGGCGCCAAGGTTTCCCCTTCCCCGATCAGCTCTTCATGCAATTTCTCGCCCGGGCGGAGCCCGATGGTCTCGAGGCGGATGTCCTGGCCGGGGCGCAAGCCGGCGAGTTCAATCAGGTCGCGCGCCAGGTCGGCGATGCGGATGGGGTCTTTCATGTCGAGCACGTAGGTGCTGCCGCTCTCCCCGCCCAGCAGGCCCACGCAGGTGACCAACTGCACCGCCTCGGGAATGGTCATGAAATAGCGGCTGACCTCCGGGTCCGTCAGCGTCACGGGCCCGCCGGCGGCAATCTGCTTCTGAAAGAGCGGAATCACGCTGCCACGGCTGCTCATGACGTTGCCGAAACGAACACAGGCAAACCGCACCTTTCCCGGCCGGCACTTGCTCTCCACCAGCAGCTCGCCCAGCCGCTTGCTGGCTCCCATGATGCTGGCCGGGCGGGCGGCCTTGTCGGTGGAGATAAAAACGAAGAGCGATGTGCCGTGGGCGACGCTTTGCTCGAGCAGATTCACGGTGCCGAACACATTGTTCAAAACCGCTTCCGAGGGATTGGACTCCATCAACGGCACGTGCTTGTGAGCGGCGGCGTGGAAGACCATCTGGGGACGAAACTTCTCGAAAAGACTGCGGAGCCGCTCCGGCGAGCGCAGGTCGGCCACCAGCAGCTTGATAGGCGGCGGCGGCGACAGCAGCGAAAAGTAGGTGGAGAGCTCGTAGAGCCCGTTCTCGTCTTTGTCGAGCAACAGCAGGCACTCCGGCTCACAGGCGGCAAGTTGACGCGCCAGCTCGGACCCGATGGAGCCGCCGGCGCCGGTGACCAGGATGCGCTGGCCCCGGTAGCACGACGTCAATTCCTCCGGATTGCTCAGTGGCTCGACCGCCTCGCGGCCCAGCAGCTCTTCCATACTGACCTGACGCAGGCGGCTGACCTGCACTTCGCCTTCAATCAATTCTTCCAGCGCCGGCACAATCAGGGCTCGTACCTCGAGACCCTCGCACAGCCGCCAGATGCGCTTGAGGACGTCGCGGCGCGCGCGCGACAGGCAAATGACGACTTCGTGCACCCGGTGCTCTTCCACCGCTTGTCGCAGCTGGCTGAGCGGCCCCAGCACGGGTACGCCGGCCACCACGGCTCCTGCCTTCTTGGGGTCGTCGTCGAGAAAGCCGACCACTTTGCGATCCGGGCGCGGTTCCAACATCTTCGCCGTCGAAGCGCCCGACACGCCGGCCCCCACCAGCAAGACGCGCTTCACCTCCCGCCAGTCCGCCGCGGAGTGCTGCTGCCGTTGATACAAGATGCGGCGCAGCAGGCGCGCGCTCAAAGACCCGGTGAAAGAAACCAGGCCTTCAATCAAAATAATACTCAAGGGGACGCGCAGCGGAGCCAGCGTGGCGGGCAGAAACAGGCGCAACGCCAGGAGAATCACAGAAAAAACCGCAAAGGGACGTATGAGCTCCAGCGCATCCACAATGCTCACGTACCGCCACATCCGCCGGTAGGTCCCGAACAGGTGATTGACGCCCAAGCGGCCCGCCACCACCACCGGCAGCCAGCCCCACATTTGGGAGAGGCTTTCTCGTGGAATCGCTCCCTCGAAGCGGAGCAGATAGGCCGCACAGAAAGAGAGTCCGATGATGAACCCGTCGATGAGGTACTGGTTCGGCTTTGAGTAGAGGTTGTATTTCACCGTGCCTTCGCCCCGTGCCGATGCCTGTATTCTAGTTGAGATTCCCCTTCTCCGACCTCGCGCGCTTGGCGGCGGCTGCCTCGAGAAGGGTTACAACCAGCGTCAGACCCAGAAGAACCAGGAATACTAATACAAGTGTCCCGAGACGCGCCGCCTCTGACACCCCGAGGTAGGCGAACCCCAAGCCACCGGCCAGCGCGTGCAGCCCCAGGTACAAACCCGTTACCTGCGCATGGGTCAGGCCGGCTTGCACCAGGCGTTGGTAGAGATGACTGCGATGGGCGCGAAAAATGTTTTCTCTCCGCCGGAGCCGCCGCAG
>CAYTXK010000390.1:1937-2161 GCA_964441645.1 uncultured Acidobacteriota bacterium | reverse complement strand
AACGGTACAATAGCCGCTGCCGGCTACCGGAATATCTCCGGGCAATCTGTCGTTATGGAGAGTGAGCAATGAATCGAATGAAGATGGTTAGAATTATTCTGTCCTTCGCCGCCGTCACTTGTCTCGCGGCCGGCCTCACCGCTCAGGCGCCGCCGGCGGCCGCCGAGCCGGGTCCGGTGGTGGAGAGCTTCTACAAAATCGCGCCCGGCAAGGCGGAGGAGTGG
>CAYTXK010000390.1:0-1927 GCA_964441645.1 uncultured Acidobacteriota bacterium | reverse complement strand
CCTGCGCGAACTCGAGCGCCAGGGACGAATCCTCAGCATCACCATTTACCGGCCCGTGCTGCACCAGGGCGGCCCGCCTTGGGACTACAAGGTGATTCTGGTCTGGCGCGACTTCGCCGCCTTCGGCGACCGCCCGCACCAGGAAGCCGTGGAGCGGAAAATTTTCTCCGCCTGGCTGCCGCACCGCGAGGCCGAGCGCCGCCGCTGGGAGATTACCGAGAAGCACTGGGACGACTTGATGGCGGTGCTGCCTTCGGATTGAATTCAAGGATTCGCTGCTCAATCATTGCGCCCGCAGCCGATTTATCCTTGACTCAGTTTCGATAACGGGATAAAAGAGCATTGCTCCCGCTGTTTGAGTCCACCTCTCTTTCGCTTTCTCTGGCTCTCAAATAGCAGCTACAAACATCAACAGGAGGAATCTCATGCGCAGGACTGCCCTTGCTGTTTCGCTTCTGCTCCTGGCCGCGGTTTCATTGGCTGCACAACAGGCCAGCGAGCCCGTCACCTATATGGCTGAATACAGAGTCAACCCCGGTCAGGAAGGCGCCTTCGTTGATTTCCTGAAGAAATACGACAAGCCAGTCTTTGATAAATTTCAGGCGGACGGCGTGGTGCTGGCGTGGGGGCTGGACGCGCGCTTCATCCACCGCGACGGCGGCACCACCCACATGCTCTGGTGGGTGACGAAAGATTTCGAGGGGATGGACAAGACCTTCGCCGCCTTGCGGGAGATCAAGCCCGAGCCGGCCGATCTGGAAAAGTTCCGCCCCGCCACCGACGCCAGCAAGCACCACGACCACATCACCCGCACCATCCTCGAAAACGTTTCGGAAAGCGAACCGACGGCACCTCTCTACACCTCCTGGTCCTACGTCAAAGTCGATGTCGGCAAGGGCGGAGAGTGGCGCAAGCTCTTCGAGAAGTACAGCAAGCCCGTCTTTGACAAGCTCAAGGCGGACGGGGTCATCTACGGCTACGGCATCGATGTCGAAGACTTCCACACCGACGACCCGGGCTGGCGAGCCATCTGGGTCCTCACCACCTCCATGGCGGCTTTCGACAAAATCGACGCCGCCTTCGACTCCGACCGCGAGAAACGGTCGGAGGAGGAACGCGAAGCCATCGGGCGCCAGTTCCGCAGCATCACCGCACCCGCTGAGCACCGCGACTCTCTCTGGCGCGCCGTCCCCATGAAGGAAGGAAGCATGTAGCACGCGCCTTCCGTTTTCGTTCCCTCCTGCCGGCGACTCCGGCAGGAGGGATTTTTTTCGGCGTTCGTCCGGCGCGTGGTAGCGTATTGATCTTCAGGACCCAAGAGCCATGTCAGCCGTACTCACCCTCGCTCACAGCCCGGATGCCGACGACGCTTTCATGTTCTACGCGCTGGCCAAGGAGCGCGTCGAGACCGGCGGCCTCAGCTTCCAGCACGTGCTGGCCGACATCGAGACACTGAATCAGAGCGCGCTGCGCTCGGTCTACGACGTCACCGCCATCAGCTTCCACGCCTACGCCTACCTGCACCAGAACTACGCGCTGCTGCGCTGCGGCTCCAGCTTCGGCGAGGGCTACGGGCCGCTCGTTGTGGCCCGCGCGCCGGTCAAGGCGGCAGAACTCGCCGGAAAAAGAATCGCCATCCCCGGTAAGATGACCAGCGCCTACCTTCTGCTGCGGCTGTTTGCGGGCGACGTGGAAAGCGTCGCCGTCCCCTTCGATCAGATTCCCGATGCCGTCGCCTCGGGCCAGGCCGACGCCGGCCTACTCATCCACGAGGGGCAGTTGACCTACGGTGAGTCAGGACTTCATCCGGTGGTAGACCTGGGCGCATGGTGGTAGGAGCAGCACGATCTTCCCGTGCCGCTGGGCGGGCTGGCGGTGCGCCGCGGCATCGAGCCCGACCGAGTGCGTGCCATCGCCGCTGCGGTCG
>CAYTXK010000389.1:1646-2162 GCA_964441645.1 uncultured Acidobacteriota bacterium | reverse complement strand
CGGGTGCGCACCTGAACGTCGTGCACCGTGGGCTCGATGTGGATGTCGCTGGCGCCCTGCTTGATGGAGTCGAGGATGATGAGATTGACCATCTTCACCACGGGCGGCATCTCCGCCTGGCTGCGGGCATCACTCACCGAGCCCTCGCCCTCCTCGCCTTCCGCCGACATGATTTGCAGGTCGTCTTTGTCGGAGACGTTTTGCAGCAAGTCTTGCAACCAGTCCTCCCCGCTGTAATGGCGGACGATGGCGTCCATCACCTCGGTGCGCGTCGCCACCACCGGCTTGATGATGCACCCGCTGGCAAACTCCAAATCCTGAATGGCGCCCACATCGGCCGGGTTGGTCATGGCCACCACCAGCGTTGGCCGCCTATGCCCTGCCCCGGGATCCTTCTCCTTCTTCGTTTCCCCTTCTTTGCTGATGGGAATGCACACATACTTGCGGGCCAGCTCCTCGGAAATGGAATGCGCGGCGTCCACGTCGATGTTGGTCGCCGCCAGGCGCATCAGCGGG
>CAYTXK010000389.1:0-1636 GCA_964441645.1 uncultured Acidobacteriota bacterium | reverse complement strand
GCGCATCTGTTCGGAAAAGGCCTCGGCCAACTTCTCTTCCGAAACCCCTTTGTCGGCCAGCACCACGTCCCACAGGGGGCGCTTGCTGCGCTCGGCCATCGCCACGGCCGAGCGGATTTCTTCCGACGGGAGCACGCCGGCTTTTTCGAGGATGGAGGCTAGTTGTCGGCTCATAGCAAGACGGGCTTTGCCTGCCTACGGCTTGACAGCGGCAATACTATGTTGCTCATAAACAAATTTCAACCTGCCTAAAAGCCCCCCACAGGACAAACAGCCGCGTTACAGGACAGCGTGTTATTCGCAGACGAGGGCGGCCACGGGATCGGCGGCGGCGGCGCGCAAGGCCGGGTAGACCGAGCCCAGCGCACACCCCAGCAGGGCCAGCAGCACTCCTTGGACCACCCACAGCCCCCCGATATCAATCTGCAGCGTAGGACGCAGCCGGGTCAGGACCGCTTCGGCACCGTAGCTGGCTCCGATACCGACCAGTGCCCCCACCAGGGCAATCGCCATCGCTTCTTCGAACAGCAAAAGAACAATCGACCAGCGGGAAGCGCCCAGCGCCTTCAGAATCCCAATCTCCCGCGTCCGCTCCAGGACCACCGTGTACATGCTCAACAAGACCACGAGAAAGGTGATGACGAGCCCGACCAGGATAACCGCGCGCGCAAACGGTTTCAGCTCGGGAAGGCTGTCGGAGACCATCAAGGAAAGGTATTCATTCATAGGCCGAATCACATGGCGGGGGAAGAGCTGGGCGATGCGCTCTTTGACCTGGGCGGGCGGCTCGCTGGTCTTCACCCAGAACATGGACACCGTCTGGACCTCGAACATCTCCTGCGCCGTCTTCAGCGGGATGAAAAACCGCGCCCCCCGCCCGTGCTCGACGATCCCCACCACCCGGAAGCGCTGGTCCAGCAGCTCGGTGCTGTCCCCCACCTTCAAGCCCTTGGAGGTAGCCTTGATGTCGTCCACGATGACGTCGTAGGGCTGTTGGAAAGGCCCGCCCTGATGAAAGAGAAAGCCGCCGCCCAGCCGGTTGAAACTGTCGTAATCAATGCCGTAGATGATGGTCAGGCTGTCGTTGTTCATCATCGCCAACGCCGGCGCCACCACCTCGACCCCTTCCAGGCCGGCAATCTGCGACCCCATCTCCTCCGGCAGCACGGCGCGGGCAAAGGCCAGGAACATGGACGCCCCCGGCTGCTGCACCAGGAGATCGGCTCCGATGCCCTCAATCCGCTTGCCCCACTCTTTAACGATGCCGTCGGTAAGACCCATCATGATGAGCAAGAGAAAAACCTGGAGAGCAACGGCGAGCAGACTCAGGACCGTACGCACTGGCCGAGCCCGCAGGTTACCCCAGATCAACTGGCCCACTCCTCAACTCCTCCCTCAGAAGGCTCCGCGAACAAATTCCATCGCCCTACTGTAGCATCGCGCTGGAAAGACCGTCAAACCAACCTCCCGGGCAGCGCCGCCATGGTTCTCTTCCTCTGCTAAGATGCCAGCGCCGTGGCGACCAGCGAGAGCGCGAACCTCTCCGCCGTGCTGGTGACGGGACTGTCGGGTAACCTCGGCCGGCATCTCGCTCCCTATTTGAAAGACCGCCTGCTGGTGGGTGTGGACCTCTTCT
>CAYTXK010000388.1:0-2163 GCA_964441645.1 uncultured Acidobacteriota bacterium | reverse complement strand
GCACCAGCACGCAGTGGCCGTACTGGCCGCGGCCGCCCGTCTGCCGGATGTACTTGCCGTCCGCTTCGGCGCGCCGGCGGATAGTTTCGCGGTAGGCCACCTGCGGCCGGCCGACGTTGGCCGCCACGCTGAATTCACGCAGCATGCGGTCGGTGATGATTTCTAGATGCAGCTCGCCCATGCCGCTGATGAGCGTCTGCCCGGTGTCGGCGTCGGTGTGGACGCGGAAGGTCGGGTCTTCCTGCTGGAGCTTCTGCATGGCCAGGTCCAGCCCACCGCGGCGGCGATATCGCCCGCGTAGGTCTCGGGGATCTCTTCGCGCTGGTTGGCGTGCATGCGCAGCAGGCGGCCGACGCGCTCGCGCTGGTCACGGCTGGCGTTGTAGACATAGGAGCCGGACTTGAGGCAGCCGGAGTACACGCGGAAGAAGATCAGTTGGCCGACGTAAGGGTCGGTCATGATCTTGAAGGCCAGGGCGCAGAAGGGCTCGTCGTCGGCGGGGCGTCGCTCCAGAAGCTCGTCGCCGTCGGGGCTGGCGCCCTGCACGGGCGGGACGTCGAGCGGGCTCGGCAGGTAGTCCACAATGGCATCGAGCAGCGGCTGCACCCCCTTGTTCTTGAAGGAGGCGCCGCAGAGCACGGGCACGAGCTTGAGGGCGATGGTGGCGCGGCGCAGCCCGGCGCGTAGCTCCTCGGGCGTCATGGGCTCGTTGTGGGAGTATTTCTCCAGCAGACCTGGGTCGTGCTCGGCGATGTAAGCGATGGCTTTGTCGCGATGCTCGTGGACGAACTCAGGAGTAAGGCCGCTGGCCTTGACCGCTGCCTGTACGGCCGGGCGCTCGGCCTGGAACTGCGCGTCGAAGATCTGGTCAACCGGGAAGGACTCGAACTCTGCTCCCAGCGCCTCGTCGTTCCAAATCAGGGCGCGATTCTCGATGAAGTCAAGGACGCCGATGAAGCTGTCTTCTTTTCCGAGGGGGAATTGAACCGGGGCAGGGTCGGTGGAGAGGCGGGAGCGCATGGAGCGGATGCAGTGGTCAAAATCGGCGCCCACGCGATCCATCTTGTTGACGAAAGCGATGCGCGGCACCTGGTAGCGGTCGGCCTGCCGCCAGACGGCTTCCGTTTGCGGCTGCACGCCGGCCACGGCGTCGAAGATGGCCACGGCGCCGTCCAGCACCCGCAGCGAGCGCTCCACCTCTACGGTGAAGTCCACGTGGCCGGGCGTATCAATGATGTTGATGCGGTAGCTATCGCCGAGGCGGGTCCAGGAGCAAGTGGTGGCGGCCGAGGTGATGGTGATGCCGCGCTCGCGCTCCTGCTCCATCCAGTCCATGGTGGCTGTGCCTTCGTCCACTTCCCCGATGCGGTAGTTGATGCCCGTGTAGTACAGAATGCGTTCGGTCGTAGTGGTCTTGCCGGCGTCGATGTGCGCCATGATTCCGAGGTTGCGCAACTTTTCTAGCGGGACAGCGCGCGGCATAGCTTTCTCTCGTCCTTTTCTTCACCGGCTTACGGCCTGCACGCCCGAAGTGTCGGGTTGCGGGGCGTCCCGCCTCCTGCGGGACGGCCGGTTGAACTTTATTCCTCCCCGACCGTAGCCGGGGCTAAACCCTCACCAGCGATAATGGGCGAAGGCCTTGTTGGCCTCGGCCATGCGGTGCGTGTCTTCCTTCTTCTTGATGGCGCCGCCGCGGTTCTGCGCCGCGTCCAGCAGCTCTTCCGCCAGCTTCTCCTGCATCGTCTTGCCCGGGCGCTGCCGCGCGTAATCCCGCAGCCACCGGATGGCCAGCGACTGCCGCCGGTCGGGATTCACTTCGATGGGAATCTGATAGTTGGCGCCACCCACGCGCCGCGTCTTCACTTCCAGCAGCGGCTTGGCGTTCTCCAGCGCTTTGAGAAACGTCTTCAGCGGATCCTCGCTCGTCCGCTCGCGAATCACGTCCATGGCGCGATAGAAAATCCCCTCCGCCACCGTCTTCTTCCCGTCCCACATCATGGCGTTGATGAACTTCTGCGCCAGCGGAGCGTGATACACCGCGTCCGGCGGCGGCTGGCGGCGATTGACCCTGGCTTTGCGTGGCATAAGGATGTACCGGTCAGGCGGCGGCAGCTTTGGGCCGCTTTGCGCCGTATTTCGAGCGTCCTTGCCGCCGGCCGTAGA
>CAYTXK010000387.1:0-2196 GCA_964441645.1 uncultured Acidobacteriota bacterium | reverse complement strand
AGTTCGGCGGGCAGACGCCGCTCAACCTGGCGCGGGCGCTCCAGGCGGCCGGGGTCAACATCCTCGGCACCTCGCCCGAGTCCATTGACCTGGCGGAAGATCGGCAGCAGTTCTCCGAGTTGCTGCGCGAGCTTGGTATTCCGCAGCCGCGCCACGGCGTCGCCTGGAGCATCGAGGAAGCCATGGGGGTCGCCGAGCGCATTGGTTTTCCGGTGGTGGTGCGGCCTTCCTATGTGCTCGGAGGCCGCGCCATGGTGATTGCCTACGACTCCGCCACCGTCGAGACCTACGCGCGCGAGGCCAGCGAGTTCGTGCAGGCGTTTCCCATTCTCGTTGATCAATTCCTGGAAGATGCGCTGGAGCTTGACGTTGACGCGCTTGCCGACGGCGAGCAAGTATACATCGCCGGGGTGATGGAGCACATCGAGCACGCTGGCGTGCATTCGGGCGACTCCTCCTGCGTGCTGCCCGCCTACCAGCTTGAGTCGCGCCACCGCGAGACGATTCGCGATTACACCACGCGCCTCGCGCGCCAGCTCAAAGTCGTCGGCCTGATGAACGTCCAGTACGCCATCCCCGCGCGCCCTGAGGGCGGCCTGGGCGACACCGTCTACGTTCTCGAAGTCAACCCGCGCGCCTCGCGCACCGTGCCCTATGTAAGCAAGGCCACCGGTGTGCCGCTGGCCAAGATCGCCGCGCTGCTGATGACGGGGCTGCGGCTGCGGGATTTTCCGTTGCCGGCGGTCGAGCGTACGACGCCGTATTACGCCGTCAAATCGCCTGTGTTTCCTTTCCACCGCTTTCCCGGCGTGGACACCATCCTGGGCCCGGAGATGAAATCCACCGGCGAAGTGATGGGAGTGGCTTCGAGCTTCGGCCTGGCGTTCGCCAAAGCGCAGCGCGCCGCCGGCCAGCGCCTGCCCACCGCCGGCTGCGCGTTTCTGAGTGTGAACGACCGCGACAAAAAAGCCCTGCTGCCCATTGCCCGCCGCTTGAGCGCGCGGGGCTTTGCGCTGGTGGCCACGCGGGGCACGGCGCAGTTTCTCAGTTCGAACGGCGTCAGCGTCGAGCCGGTCTTCAAAGTCAACGAAGGCCGTCCCAACATTGTGGATTTGATCAAGACGGCAAAAATCCAGCTCATCGTCAACACACCGCTGGGGCGGCAATCCTTCTACGACGAGCGCGCCATTCGCCGCGCCGGGGTGCGCCACGGCGTCCCCTGCATCACTACGCTCGAAGGGGCATTGGCGGCGGTGAGCGGAATCGAAGCCTTGCAACAGGAAACGCTGGAGCTGCACTGCCTCCAGGACCTCCACCCGCGCCCCTTCCCGCTGCCGGCGGTTTCCGGACCGCTGGCCAGCGCGCCTCCGGGAGCGTTGCTGCGGCTGACTTCCGACAAGCCGGAATAGCCATGGCTCGCCTCGGCCTGCGCGGGATTTTTCCTCCGCTCACCACGCCCTTCGCCGCCAGCGAGCGCGTGGACCTGTCGGCGCTCGAAACCAATATCGAGAAGTACAACCAGACGCCGCTCGCCGGCTACGTCATCCTGGGTTCGACCGGAGAGGCGGTCTTTCTGCGGGAAAAAGAAAAACTCGCTGTTCTCGAAGCGGCGCTCACCGCCGCCGCTCCGGACAAGACTTTGATCGCCGGAACGGGGGCCGAGAGCACGACGGAGACGATTGAGCTGACCCGCCGCGCCGCCGGCTTCGGCTACCACGCGGCGCTGGTGCGCACGCCCTCTTACTTTAAGCCGCAGATGACCGCTTCCGCCCTCGAGCGCCATTACCGCGCCGTCGCTGATGCCAGCCCTATTCCTATCCTGATTTATTCTGTGCCGCAGTTCACCGGCCTCGCAGTCGAAGCCCCGCTGGTGGCCCGCCTGGCCGAGCACCCGAACATCGTCGGCCTCAAAGATAGTTCCGGTGACCTGAAACGGCTGGGCGAGATTCTTCAAGCGGCCCCCGCTGATTTTGTGGTGCTGGTCGGCTCCGCCACGACGCTCCACGCTTCGCTTTCGCTTGGCGCCCATGGTGGCATCCTGGCGGCAGCCTGTGTGTTGCCGGAGCTGTGCGTGGAAATCTATGAGGCCCACCGGCGCGGCGACCAGGAGCGTGCGAATGCAGCGCAACAGCGCCTAAATGCGCCGGCTCTTGCCGTTACTTCTCGCTTCGGCATCGCCGGGCTCAAATACGCCAT
>CAYTXK010000386.1:0-2196 GCA_964441645.1 uncultured Acidobacteriota bacterium | reverse complement strand
CTGAATTGATCCACGAACAGACAGAGGGCAATCCCTTCTTCGTCGAGGAGCTGGTCAACGGCCTGGTCGAGGCCGGGCGGTTGGTCTGGGACGAGCCGACGGCTGGTTATGTGCTTGCTCCGGGTGTGATGGTTGAGGCGCTGGCGGGTGAGGTACCCCAGGGCATCCGCGCGGCGATCGGCGTCCGCCTGGACCATCTCGACCCGACGACGCAACAGGCGCTCGGCCTGGCGTCGGTCATCGGCCGGCGCTTTTCTCTGGAGGTGTTGAACCGGCTGGCTGCCGCCCACGGGCTGAGCGAGATCGAGGTGGAGCAGGCATTGGCGCGGGCACGCGCCGCGCGGTTCATCACTGCACTGGATCCCTTCATGGCGCCGCGCGACGACCTCGCTGGATTTACGGCCGGGGCGCCGGACCTCGAGGCGGATTATAGCTTTGACCATCCGCTGCTGCACCAGGTTGTGTACGCCGAGCTGGACCGCCGGCGCAAGCGTCGGCTCCATGCGGAAGTCGGCGTTCTGCTGGAAGACCTCTACCGCGGGCAAGCGGGACTGTACGCCGAGGCCATCGCCTATCACTTTCTGGAGAGCGACGACGAGGCTAAGGCCCTGCAATTTAGCATTCTGGCTGGCGATAAGATGATGCGGGCCTACTACGACCCCGACCTGGCGCTGGGTTACTATCTGCCGGCGCTTCAGATGGTGCTCGGCAAGGAGCCGGCGCTTCATCGCCTGGGAGCCCGATCTCCGGTCCCGATCCGGCACGGCGCGCTCCACCGTTTTACTGTGGAGGAACGGGAAGCCGTGGTCGCGTATCTGGGCGAGGCGTTGCTTGCGGTCCGCGATACGCCAGCGGCGACAGCGGTGGCCCGGCTCGCGAACCGCATGTGCCTGGTCGCCATGCATACCGGCGAGGTCTACCAGGCCAGCATCCGCCTGTATGAACAGTGCGTGCTTGGCCCTGACATGCAAAAGTTGGTGGTAGAAACCGAGCGGGGCCGGCTGGTGGGGATTCTGGAATTCCCCGGCCCCGGTGGGCCGTATCCGGTTGTCCTGCTGTTCCACGGCAGTCCGGCGAGCAAAGAGATCCTGGCGGATGAGGCCTTGCGGTATCTGGCGCGCGGGCTGGCGACCCTGCGCGTGGACTTGCCGGGTCATGGCGAGACGACGGTTCCCGCTACCCAGAGCCCGGCGGATGCGGAGATTCTGAAGGAAATGGTGACTGCCGTCCTGGCCCATGACCGCGTTGACTCGAGGGGCGTGGGCATCGCCGGCTGGAGCAGCGGCCCGTGGTATGGGGCTCACCTGTGCGCCCGCGACGACCGCGTCCGCGCCCTGTTGTCGATCAGCGGCTGGTTTGATCCGTTGGACACCCGGCGCGATACCACGATTTCCGACATTCCGTGGCGCGCTTTCCAGCAGGCGCAGTGGAAAGCGGGCGCGTTGCTCGTACCGGATCCGTTCCCCTGGAGCGCGGATTCCCCGGTCGTCGAGGTCGCCGACCTGATTCGCTGCCCAATGTTACTCGTCTACGGCGCGCTGGAACCCGAGCGTTATCGTGCCCAGGCCGAGGAACTGGCCGCGCTCGCCCCGACCGCGAAGACGCGGGCTTGGCGCAGCGGCGTACACGTCCTAAGCAACATTCCCGAGGCGCTGGAGGACGCAGCCGAATGGATGAAGCAGCAGTTGTTTGGGCCGGGTGATGGATAAATGGCCGGTCGAAATCCCCTCTGCCAACCGTGACGTGGGTCGAAGGGCGAGCGATGATGCTGGAGCAGGCGGCTGCTTGCGCATTAGAGAATTAGGAGAGCTATGAATCTCGTTGAGTTTATCCATGAGCTAAATTGGGAGCACCTCCCCGAAGAGGCGCGGCATTACGCCCGGCTTTGCCTGCTCGATACGGTCGGTGTGGGCATAGGTGGGCGGCGGACAGACCTGTCGCGCATCGTCCACGAGTTTGCGGCGGCGGCCTATGGCGGGCATGGAGCGCAGTTGTGGTTGGATGGCCGCGAGGTGTCACCCGTAGGCGCGGCGCTAGCAAACGGGATGACGATTGACGCGCTAGACATCCACGACGGCTACAAGCCGACGAAAGGCCACGCGGGCGCGGCGCTGGTTCCGGCCCTCCTCGCCACACTCAAATTGCGGCAAGACAAAAAAGTTTCCGGGCAAGAGTTGTTGACCACGTTGGCGATGG
>CAYTXK010000385.1:0-2197 GCA_964441645.1 uncultured Acidobacteriota bacterium | reverse complement strand
TATGAAGCGCACATGCGAAAGGGCTGGTGGAAAGAAATGGAGGTCAAAGTCGATCCGAAGGGCCAGCCGATTGACGAGAAGTGAGCATCGTATCTACTATCGCCCTGCTTGCGAAATGCCCCTTGGGGGAGAAGGAAATGGCAGCCAGGCGCCTGCTGTGGTCGGCTTTCCTAGCCTGTGTGAGTGTTAGCGGGGCATGGGGTCAGGAAGCTGACTCCGCGCTCTCTCCCTCGCCAACCCTTTCCGCTGCAGAAACCATCTCCCTGACCGTGCCCAAAGGCACCACCCTGCAAGTGGTGCTGGACGATGAAGTGAGAATCAAGAAGGTCGGCCAGCCCCTCCAGGGCCGACTGGTCGAACCCGTCTACGCCTTTGACCGCGAAGTGCTCCCGGTGGGCAGCCAGGTCATGGGCCGCCTCACGGCCATCAAAGGTCCCTCGGGCGCGAAGCGCTTTCTCGCCGCTTTGAATGTGGACTTCTCACCCACTCGCACCATCGAGGTGGAATTCGACGAGATCATTCTGCCCGACGGAAAGCGCATCCCGATGAAAAGCGTTACCACTCCCGGTTCCGGGCGAGTTATCCAACTCATCACCACGGCTGACGCCAGCCAGAACAAGAAGAAAAACGCCCCAGGGGCGGCCTCGGGGAAGATGAAGGAAGCAGTTGAGGAAGCCAAGCGGAAATGGCAGACCGCCATGAAGGAGGTAAAAGAGCCCGGCAAGATGCGCCGGCTGGGCCGGTTCGCTGTAGCGCAGCTTCCCGTCCACCCGCAATACCTGGCGGCGGGGACGGTGTATTTCGCGGAACTGCAAGAGCCGCTCGACTTCGGGAACCAGCCGCCCCTGCCGCAGCCGCTGACCGCGATCGGAACTCCCCCGCCCTGCAGTCTTCTGGCGCATGCCCAGCTCCTGACGCCCCTGAACTCGGCCACCACCCCGCCGAACGCTCCCGTCGAAGCCATCCTGGCGCAACCGCTCTTTTCCGGCGAGCAGTTGATTTTTCCGCAGGGCAGCCGCCTAAACGGCTCGGTCGTGCAGGTGCAACCCGCCCGCCGCTTGGGGCGGAATGGCACGCTCCGGATCCTATTTGACCAGGTGGTTCCTCCCGACGGAATGCAACAGAAAGTGAACGCCAACCTCGAGGGCGTCCAAGCGGACAAGGACCAGAATGTAAAGCTCGACTTGGAGGGCCGGACTCGGCCCACGGCCCCAAGGAAGCGCTATCTTTCCTCGGGCGTGGCCGTCGCCCTCGCCGTGACCTCTTATCAAGACAGCGATGTCGCAGAGGGGGGCAGTTCGCAGGGAACCGCCAGTCAGGGAGCGGCCGGCGGGGCAGTCGCATTCAAGTTAGTCGGCATTGTGGTGGGGGCTTTCTCGCGCTCCCGCTCGCTCGCCCTGGGCATGGGTGTCTTTGGTGCCAGCAAGTCTGTTTATTCCAATTTCCTCACGCGCGGGCAGGACGTGGTCTTCCCCAAAGGCACGGCCATGGAGATAGGATTCTGGCTTCGCGAGAGCTGCTCTGACTCCGCCCCGGCTACAGGCTCGGAATGACAGGGGCCTGAGCCGCGGCCCTATTCGCTGCTGACGCGGGCTTCGGCGGTGCGAATGCAGCTGCGCCCGGCGCGCTTGGCTTCGTGCAGCGCCTGCCGCGCCTGATCCATCAGCTCGCTAATCGAGGTCTGTCCCTGCGCCCCCGAGACCCCGATGCTCACCGTCACCGGAATCACCTGCCCGCCGAACCGGAATTTTCCCGATTCCAATGCCTGGTGGATTTTTTCCGCCGCGGTTACCGCCTGATCCACGCGCGTCTCCGGCAGCGCCAGCACGAAATCGTCTCCGCCCAGGCGGCCGAGAATGTCGGTGACCCTGCGGTCGAGCTTGACCGCCTCGGCCACATAGATGAGCGCCTGGTCGCCGCAGGGCCGCCCGTAGTCGCGGTTGATCTGCTCCAGCAGGTCGACGTCCACCATTAAGCAGGAGATGGGTTTCTTGCCGCGACGGGTGCGCCGCAGCTCGATGCCGACCCGCTCCAGAAAATACCGCCAGGTGGCGAGCCCGGTGAGGAAGTCGGTGTTGCGCATCCGCTCCAGGCTCTGGGCTAGGGCGCGGATGTTGGTCGAAAGCAAACGCCGCTCCAGCCCCCGCTCCACCGCCACCATCAGCTCGTCCATGTTGCGCAGCGGCTTGGTGAGGAA
>CAYTXK010000384.1:259-2207 GCA_964441645.1 uncultured Acidobacteriota bacterium | reverse complement strand
CGGAGGAGGTGTACCAGGACATGCTGTCCGTTATCGAACGCGCGGACCAGGCGGTGGTTCAGGCATTGGAACCGGGCTTGTGGTGGCTGCGCCTTCCCGAGGAACGAATTGCCAGGGATCTGGCGCGTATCGCCCGCACGGCCGCGAAGCCCCATGCCCTTTTGCTCCTGCAACGTCCGGCCGCGCGGCACGTGCGGCCGGAGCTTTGGGCCTTTGTTGAAGAGGACCGATTGCCGAGCAGCTTGTCCGCGCTGTTCTGTTTGGGGTACGCGCTGGAGAGCACGGACATCCCCGCGTTGCGATCGGTGATGGAAAAAAGTGCCTGGCCGGAAATCCGTGCGTTGGCAGGCGCCTATCTGCTTCGCTTGGGTTGCAAGGAAGGCACCAAGGGAATTCAGATTGGCCTGACGGCCGCGAGCCCGGCCCTGAGGGAAACAACTTACCGCGAACTCTCGAGCTTTCTTCCTCGAGAGATCTTTGATGAGGCGAAGTACGAACCGGCGAAACCGGGTGAGTTTCAAGCGAGAGCAGTAGGAGTTTTGCTGGACCATCTAAAACGCTGACGCCCAGGCAATCGATTAGAGAAATGCATTCAAGTCTCCAACGTAACAGCCGCCCAGGCAGCCATCTGGCGTCGCGAAGCGCACGCCTGGACTCTGGTTGGTCAGCAGCGCCCGTTTTGGGATTACAGCGCAAGTGTGCCGGTGGCGGCCTGGCCGAGACAGGCGAATGCGAAGCGTGCCGTAAGCCTAAAAACAAATGAGTCGCATGAGTCTTGCATCGAAAACCCTGAACAAAGCCGCGCCCACCCCGCTGACTACACCAATGCCTTTACGCCACCACGCCGCCCTCGTGCAGCGCAAACGCGCCTGCGACGGCCCGCCCGGTGCAACGGGCGAATGCGCAGAATGCGGGAAACCGAAGCTGCAACGCAAAACTCGGAACTCGGAACTCGGAACTCAGAACGATTCTTTCGTTCCGGCGATCGTCCACGAAGTTCTGCGCTCGCCCGGCCAGCCGCTCGACGCACACACCCGCGCTTTTATGGCGCCGCGCTTCGGTCACGACTTCAGCCAAGTCCGCGTGCAAACCAAGTTGGCCATCAACGAACCCGGAGACGAATGCGAGCAGGAAGCGGATCGGATTGCCCATCAGGTGATGGCGACGCCGGCAGGTCTGGCCGTTAGGGGCGCATTACCGCGCATCCAGCGATTCTCAGAGCAATCGCATGGGCAGGTGGATTTGGTACCTGCCAGTGTAGATCAAGCCCTTGCCACTCCCGGCAGGCCGCTGGAGCCAGCGTTACGGCAGGACATGGAGCAGCGCTTCGGTCACGACTTTTCGCGGGTGCGCGTGCATACGGATGCGAGTGCCGCTCAGGCGGCGCAAGGCTTGAATGCTCGCGCTTTCACGATTGGAAAGCACATTTACTTTGATCAAGGGCAGTATAAGCCGGAACGTGCGGAAGGGAAAAAGCTCGTCTCGCATGAGCTGACTCACGTTATCCAACAAAATGCTTCATCGGCTGGAAATGGATCGTCCACAGTCCGTAACCATCTGCCTGCCCCTGCTATTCAAAGGCAGCTAGGCGAAATAATAGGCGAAGGGCTAGGAGGTATCATCGGCGGCGGTCCCGGAAGGCAGATAGGCCGTTCGATTGGAGGAGCAGTAGAAGACAGAGTGATAAAGCTTAAACAGCGGCTTGAAAGAATTATCGATGCGCTGCGAGGGAAGAAAGAAGTCAAACTGCCGCCGGAAGATGTGATTGCGGTCAACACGGCCATTACAGTGCTTCGCGCGATACTTCCTTCGCCGTACAAATATATGCTACCGAATACGCTCAGCGGGAGAGAGCAGCGTTTTTCTCCCCTGGTGCTGGTGATTGCGGCTCCGGCAGCGGCAGCATTTGCGCTGGCTTTAGTCCTTGTTGTCTCGGCTGCGATGGTTG
>CAYTXK010000384.1:0-249 GCA_964441645.1 uncultured Acidobacteriota bacterium | reverse complement strand
TTGCTATCATCATAGTTGAAGCGTGGAGATACTTTGATAGGATTGCGGATAAATTAGAAAAGGCTGAGGAGGTAAAGCCTAGACCCATCCCAATGACGCAGACGGAGCCCGTCCCCGTGCCCCGGCCAGTGCCTCTTCCTCGGCCACCGCGACCGCAGGAACGGATCGCGCCACCGAAAGAGTCCCCCACTGCGCCACAGAAGACGCCAGAGCCGACGAAGACGATTGACCCGATTCCCGTGCCTCAGA
>CAYTXK010000383.1:0-2211 GCA_964441645.1 uncultured Acidobacteriota bacterium | reverse complement strand
GACCGTGAGTAGGCGGGTGACCTGAAGGGTTTCGCGGAACTTCTGCGTCAGCTTATTGAGTTTCATCTCGCCGCCGGCGGCGCGGGCGGTGGTGAAGGAGGCCACCAGCGTGCCGACGCCGGCGCTGTCGATGAAGCTGACGTTGCCGAGATTGAGCAGGATCTTTTTCTTGCCCTCGGTGAGCAGGCTGCGGATGGTTTCGCGCAGGGAGGCCGACTCCGTGCCCAGGATGATTTTACCCTTGAGGTCGAGGATGGTGACGTCTTTCGATGCGCGAGCCTGAATGTCGAGCGGCACAGCGCCTCCTGCTTCCCGAGTTAGAAATCAGAGCACGACAGGTAGAAGCCGCAGCGGAAACAGATCAGCTTGCAGCTTCGCTCCCGCAAAAGCTGGCTGCAGCGAGGACAGATGCAACTCGGGTCGCGCTCTGGCCGGGGAGGCGTGGCGGAGTCGGCTTGCGGCGCGCCGCCGGCCGGATTGCCTAGCCCTTCCAGCACGCCGGAGTTATAACACTTTCTGCTGAAAAGACAAGCTGCTGAAATTTTCCGCGAGGAGGCAACAGCATGAGCAAGCCTGAAGTCGAACACATCAACCCGCCGACGCTTTTCCCCAGTCTGCCGTTCGGGTTTTCGCAGGTGGTGACGAGCCGTGGCGGGAAGCTGGTCCACGTCTCCGGACAAACGGCCTGGGACACGGAGATGAAGATTGTCGGGGCCGGCGACCTGGCGGCGCAAACCCGCAAGGCGCTGGAGAACGTGCGGCTGGCGCTGGCCGCCGCAGGGGCCACTCCTGCCGACGTGGTGCGGATGCGGCTCTACGTGGTTAATTACAAGCCCGAGATGGTCGGAACGCTTAGCGGCATTCTCAAAGAGTTCTTTCCGGCGGAAGCCCCGCCCGCAAGCACGTGGATAGGAGTGCAGTCGCTCGCCGTTCCGGAGTTTCTAATTGAGATCGAAGTGACGGCCGTGGTGGGCTAGCGCACAAATCGGAAGAAGAAATAGGTCCCGTGGCCGAGGACGGTGAACAGCACGGGGAGGAGAGAAAGCAGCGCGCCGGCGGTCCAGTCGGAATCGAAGTTTCCCGAGGGAGTAATGCGCGGCGAGCCGGGCAGGGAATCGAACAACACGGCCTTTGCGGGATGGTCGGGGTCGTAGAAGATGGATTCCCGCGCGTCGTCTTCGAGTAGATGGGGCTGGTGCGAGCGTGCGACGGCCTGGGTGCGCCGGCCGTCGTCGGCGGTGAAATCGAAAGTCAGCTTGTACACCGTCTGGTTGTTCACGCGCGTGTTGGTGGGAGTCTTCGACGCCAGGGTGCCGAAGGCCAGCTTGCCGTGAGCGAGCAGGTGGGCGGCGCGCAGCCCGTTTTTCAGCCCAAAGACGAGAAAGCACAGGCCAATGAAGGGGAAGATAACTACGAAGATCACCGCGGGCCCGAACATCCCCCGGCGCATCCCCTGGATGCGCGCAACCTCGGGACTGCCGGCGGAGAATTCGATCAGCACCGGAGCGCCTTCGGGTAACTGCTGGCTGGTCGTGTAAGAGACGCCCTGGTACTCCGTGCCGCCGTGCTGGAAAGCGTACTCGTGGGCGTAGACGCGGCGTTCGTTTTCGGAGGCATTGGTTTCGCGGGACTCCACTACAACTCCGGTGACAGTCTCGAGCGCGCCGCTGAACTGGTAGAAGGAAGCCAGGTCGGAATTCAGGACGAAGGCCCAGAAAAAAATCATTCCGAAGCCGAAGAGCGACCAGCCCAGGATGTTGCTGAGGCCGCCGAAAAGCACTTGCAGGCGCAGCGGGAGCGGCACCGGCCGCGGCGGCGGGGCCAGCAGGTGGGCCAGCTGCTCATTGCGGCTGGGGGAGCTATCGCTCGTCACGGGAGTAACCGTGCGGGATTATAGGCCGTGTTTCAAGGGAAACCCTAGAGGATGGACTGGAACTCCTCGGCAGACATCTCAACATCACGAAGAATAGAGGAGAGTAAGCCAGGCCCAACGACTTCTCCAGCGTGCACGGGGACGACGGTAACACGGCCATCGGGATGTCTTAGGTAGTGGTGGCTGCCGCGAACACGGACGACTTCGAATCCGGTGCGTCGCAAGGCCCGAAGAAGCTGCTTGCCTTTGAGGCGTGGCAACCGCGTCACACTGCGACGCGCTGAACACCAACCAGCTTGAGGGAATCAGTGGGCCGACCTTCGACTTCCAGGCAGAGC
>CAYTXK010000382.1:0-2216 GCA_964441645.1 uncultured Acidobacteriota bacterium | reverse complement strand
GGCGTCTCGCACGCTACCGGCGGCGACCAGCGCCTGGCCGCCCTTTCCGTTCTTGCCTTCTATCTGGTCGGCGGCGTAATCCTTTGGCCGGTCAAGGCCGGCGGCCCGACGATTCGCGCTCAGGAACCTGCCGTCCCTTGACCGCCCACAGCTATTGGCCCGCCGCAGAATCTCCCTCTCAAAGTCTCCCTCAGTTGGTGCTATAATGACCCCCTTTTACGCCCAATCCGAGGCAGTTCGGGGGGAGTGCTTTAGATGGCCGCCAAGAACAACAGCAGAACCGCCACCATGACCCGCAAGGAAAAGAAGTCCGCTCGGCCCGCGCAGGCGCCGGCGCCCAAGGGAGAGCTCTCGAAAGACCAGCTGCTGGAGATGTACACGCTCCTGCTGCGCTGCCGCATGACCGACGAGCGCGGCCGGCTCCTCTTCCGCCAGGGCAAGTTCAAGGGCAATTTTTACTCCGGCGTCGGCCAGGAAGCCACCCACGTCGGCACGCTTTACGGCACTCGCAAGAGCGACTGGATTGGCCCCTCCCACCGCGACTCCGTCGCCGGCCTGATCAAGGGCGTGCCGGTGCAGAGCTACATCGCCCAGCTCTACGCCTGCGTCGGCAGCCCCGACCGCGGCAAGTCCACTCCCGCGCACTACGGCAACGCCGAGTACAACATCATCATCCCCTCCTCCACCATCGCCGCCCAGTGGCAGCTCGTCACCGGGGTCGCTTTCGGGCTGAAGATGCAGAAGAAGGACGACATCTGCTTCGCCTACTGCGGCGACGGCGCCACCAGCACCGGCGCCTGGCACGAAGCGGTCAACTTCGCCGCTGTGCACCGGATCGGCATCGTCTACGTCGTCCAGAACAACCTCTGGGCGGAATCGGTGCCCCTGCGGCTGCAATCGGTGGCCAAGAATCTGGCCGACAAGGCGCTCGGCTACGGCTTCCCCGGCGTGGTGGTGGACGGCAACGACCTGCTGGCCGTCTATCAGGCCGCCCAGGAAGCCATCGGGCGCGCCCGCGCCGGCGGAGGCCCCACGCTCATCGAGTGCAAAACCTACCGCTGGTACGGCCACTCGGAAATCGACCCCGCCAAGTACCGCCCCAAAGAAGAAGTCGAGGAGTGGAAGAAGCGCGACCCCATTCCCCGCTTCGAGCAGTACCTGCGTGGCGAGAAAATTCTTACTGACGAGCTGAAGAAAAAAATCGAGGCCGGGGTCAAAGAAGAAATTGACCACGCGGTGCTGGAGGCCGAAAAGGTCCCCTACCCCAACCCCGAAGAAGCCCTCGAACACATCTACGCCGACTAGGATTCCTTCTCAAGGAGCGCGTTATGGGAGAGCCGGTTACCTTCATCAAGGCCATCAACCTGGCCATGCACCAGGAGTTTGCGCGCGACCCGCGCGTCTTCATCCTCGGCGAGGACATCGCCGACGGCGGCGTCTTCCGGGCCACCGAAGGCCTGCGCGACAAGTTCGGCGAAGAGCGCGTCATTGACTCCCCGCTCGCCGAGGCCGCCATCCTCGGCGCCTGCACCGGGGCCTCACTGGTGGGGCTGAACCCCATTGCCGAAATCCAGTTCGCCGACTTCATCACCCCGGCGATGGACCAGATCATAATGAACGTGGCCAAGCTCCGCTATCGCAGCGCCGGCGCCTTCCGCCCGCACGTCACCATCCGCGTCTGTTGCGGAGGCGGGGTGGGCGGCGGGCTCTATCACTCGCAGGAAAACGTCATCTGGTTTATGCATGAGCCCGGCCTGCGCGTCGTCTATCCTTCCACCCCCTACGACGCTATGGGCCTGCTGCGCTCCTGCATCCGCGGCAAAGATTCCTACCTGTATTTCGAGCACAAGAAACTCTACCGCTCCATCAAGGAAGAGCTGCCCGACGAGGACTTCACCGTCCCCATCGGCCAGGCCGCGGTGCGCCGCGAGGGGCGCGACCTCACCATCCTCACCTTCGGCTATATGGCCCAGGTCTCCTTGCTGGCCGCCGAGGAAATGGAAAAGAAGCACGGCGTGAGCTGCGAAGTCATTGACCTCCGCACCCTCGCCCCGCTCGACAAAGCCACCATCCTCGCCTCCGTCAAAAAAACCAATAAAGTCGCCGTCGTCCACGAAGAAAAGCTCACCATGGGCCCCGGCGCCGAAATCGCCGCCCTGGTGCAGGAGGAAGTTTTTGACTCGCTCGACGCCCCCGTGATGCGCATCACCGGGCCC
>CAYTXK010000381.1:0-2219 GCA_964441645.1 uncultured Acidobacteriota bacterium | reverse complement strand
GGCGCCGCAGCCGAGGGTCATCGCCGGGAAGAGGCGGGTCGAGTAGCCCACCGAGCCAAGCGAAGCGGGGCTGTTGACAATGACGCGAAAGGCTTTGACGCGCTGGCCGAACTCGCGGATGACAGCGTCGTTCTGCGAGTGGATGGAGATGGTGTGCCCCATGCCGCCGAAGCGCAAAAGCTGGTTGCAACGCTCGATGGCCTCCTGCCAGTTCTTCACGGTGTAGAAGGCCAGCACGGGCGAAAGTTTTTCGGCCGAGAGCGGATACTCGCGGCCGACGCCGGTGAGCTCCGCCACCAGCACGCGCGTCTGCGGCGGCACCTTGAAGCCGGCCATCTCCGCCAGCACGGGCGCAAACTTGCCCACCGCTTTCGGGTTCACCAGGAACGAATCAGGGCGAATGAGGAAGCGGGCGAGCTGATCGGCTTCTTCGGCGCTGAGCCAGTGAGCGTTCTGCTGGCGCAGCTCCTGCAGGACCGCCGAACGCACCGGCTCCTCGCAGACGATGGCTTGTTCGGAGGAGCAGAGCAGGCCGTTGTCGAAAGTTTTTCCGGCGATGATGTCAGCGACGGCCTTTTTCAAATTGGCAGTGCGCTCGATGTAGGCGGGGACGTTACCCGGGCCGACGCCGAAGGCGGGTTTGCCGGAACTGTAGGCGGCGCGCACGATGGCGGCGCCGCCGGTGGAGAGGATGACGCCGATGCGGCGGTGACGCATCAGCTCCTGCGTCGCCTGCTGGGTGACGCTGGTGAGGCAGCCGATGAGCCCTTCGGGCGCGCCCGCCTTGAGCGCGGCGCGGTTGAGCACCTCGGCGGTGGCGCAGATGCAGCGCTTGGCGTTCGGGTGCGGGCTGATGACGACGGCATTGCCGGCCTTGAGCGAGATGAGCACTTTGTAAATCGCAGTCGAGGTCGGGTTGGTGGTGGGGATAATGGCAGCGACCACGCCCACCGGCTCGGCGATTTCAAGGATGGAATTTTCTTTGTCCTCGCGCACGATGCCGACCGTCTTCATCGGCTGCATCGCGCGCGGAAGGTCTTCGGCGGCGAAAAGGTTCTTGCGGATTTTGTCGGGGACGTTTCCGTAGCCGGTTTCTTCCACCGCCAGGCGCGCCAACTGCTCGGCTTCTTTGGCGGCGGCGCCGGCCATGGCTTCGATGACGGCGTCCACTTGCGCCTGCGAGAAAGTCGCCCAGCGCTCCTGCGCTTCCACCGCGCGCGCCACCTGGTCGCGCACTTCCTGGATGGCGGCCAGATCGGGATCGTGAACACTCATAACCTTTCTCCTGCCGTTTTTTCCGCCCTCAGGCAGTCAAGCAGCGCCATCGCGCGCCGGCCTAATCCGCTCCCTTCCCCTATGTTGCCGGCCCGCGGGGAAGAATCTTTTCCACATCGCCGTAGGGTTGCGGGATGACGTGCACCGCCACCAGCTCGCCCACGCGGCGCGCGGCGGCGGCACCCGCGTCGGTGGCGGCTTTGACCGCGCCCACGTCTCCGCGGACCATCACTGTGACGTAGGCGGCCCCGATCTGCACCTGGCCGATGAGCCGCACCCGCGCGGCCTTGACCATGGCGTCCACCATCGTGCGCGTTTCAATCATCCCCAGTGCTTCTTCCGACATCGAGACTCCTCGCCTCTGTTGGGAAAACCTTGGGTGAACCCGGTCCTGCCCCGGGCGCGGCCACGCTAACACGTTCGCCGCCGCAGGGTCAAGAAAGCGCGCTGGCGCAGGGCTAGATCAGCAGCCCGACATTGGCGACGGCGATGTTGTTGCGTGAGGTGTTCTTGACGAGGTACATGGCCTCGTCGGCCAGGCGCACCAGCTCGGCCTTGGTGTTGGCGTCCACGGGGAAGGTCGCCAGGCCCAGGCTGGCGGTAACGTGCAGATTGAGGTTTTCATCAGCAATGAAGCGGGCCTCATTCAGCCGCTGGCGGAGCCGCCGGGCGACCACGGTGGCGCTCTCCTTGCCGGTCTGGGGCAGCAACACCACGAACTCGTCGCCGCCGTAGCGGAAGGCGTAGTCAATCAAACGGAGGCTAGAGCGGACGACCTCGGCAATCTCGCGCAGAAGCTTGGAGCCGACGAGGTGGCCGTGGGTGTCGTTGACTTCTTTGAAGTGGTCGAGGTCGATAAAGATGAGCGAGAACTCGTAGTGGTAGCGGTTGGAGCGGTAGATTTCAGTTTCGAGAACGAAGTTCAGGTGGCGCGCGTTGTAGAG
>CAYTXK010000380.1:0-2227 GCA_964441645.1 uncultured Acidobacteriota bacterium | reverse complement strand
CGATGACGTCAATCGCTCCGCCGCCCGCGACAGTGCCTTGAAAATCAGCCCGTCCTCAACCATGAACACGCCCGGGTAGGCCATAAACAGCTTGAAGCTCGCCACCCCCTCCCGCACCAGCGCGTCCATTTCTTCCAAGCGCGCGTCCGGCAGGTCGGTCATGATGCAGTGGAAAGCGTAATCAATCGCCGCCTTGCCCTCCGCCTTTTTCATCCATGTTTCGAAGGCCGTGCGCAGCGTCTGCCCTTTGTACTGGATGGCGAAATCAATCAGCGTGGTGGTGCCGCCGAAGGCGGCGGCGATGGTGCCACTCTCGAAATCGTCGGCGCTGGTGGTGCCGCCGAAAGGCATGTCGAGATGGGTATGCACGTCAATGCCGCCCGGGATGACGAGGCACCCTTCGGCTGACAGCACCTGCCGCCCCGATTCGCGCGGCAGCGACGGCGCGATGGCCGTGATGCGCCCGCCGGCAATTCCGAGGTCGGAGCGGTAGCTGTCCGCCACCGTGACGATGGTGCCGCCCTGGATGAGCGTATCGAATTGCATTCAGTCTCTCTCCGCGTGAGCGCCGCTATGGTAGTGAGCCCCCCCAGCGGTGTCAACGCAGGTTAGTCTGGACAGCCGAGAACTGACTGGCTAAGATAGCGCCGGTCGAAAATCTTCCAGGGGTGGGTGTATGGCAACTCCGCCGGCTGCGCCGGGCGGCCCGACTCAGGTAGTGGTGGCGTTTCTCGACGGGCGCCGCCTCAAGGGCTACATCTTCGGCTTTTCGGCGCTGCGCGACCACGCCACTGTTTTTCCTACCCCCGCCGCCCACGCCCCGGAAGGCGAGACTGTCCTGCTCAAGAATCTCAAGGCCATGTTCTTCATCAAGGAAGGCGCCGACACCGTCGCCAACCCTGTCATGGCCCACGGCCGCAAAATCGAAGTGACCTTCTCTGACGGCGAGCGCCTCACCGGCACTACCGAAGGCTACAGCCGCGACCGCCTGGGCTTCTTTATGGCCCCCGTGGACCCGACCGGGAAAATCCTGCGCATTTTTGTCATCAACGCCAACGTCACCAACGTGCGCTGGGTGCAGTAGCGAAGCCGGCGCCATGAGCCACCGGGGCAGTCTCTTCATCGGGAGCTGAGCCAGGATGCAATTCGGCATTACGCTCAAGCCCGACCTTTCGGTCGAGCGCCTCGTCGGCCTGACGCGCCAAGCGGAAGCCGCCGGGTTCGAATACGGCTGGATTTTCGACTCGCACGTGCTCTGGAAGGAGCCCTACCCGCTCCTCACCCTGATGGCGGCCAACACCCAGCGTATGCATTTCGGCACCTGCGTCACCAACCCCGTGGTGCGCGATGTCACCGTCACCGCCAGCCTTTACGCCACCCTCAACCTGATTTCCGGCGGGCGCATGGAGCTCGGCATCGGCCGCGGCGATAGCTCCCGCCGCGTGCTGGGCAAGAAGCCCACCACACTGGAGAAACTCGCCGAGACCGTCCGGCTTTTCCGCGAGCTGACCTCCGGCCGCGAGGTCGTCTACGACGGCCACCCCATCCGGCTCTCCTGGGCGGAGGCTTCCCCGCGCGTCTGGATCGCCGGCTACGGGCCTAAGGCCTTGCAGCTCGCCGGGCGCGTCGCCGACGGCGTCATTCTGCAATTCGCCGACCCCGACTTGGTCGCCTGGTGCCTCGGCTTTGTGCGCGAAGGCGCCCAGGCCGCCGGGCGCGACCCGCAAAAAATCGAAGTCATGGCAGCGGCGCCGGTGTGGATGGCGACCGACTTGGCCTACGCCCGCCAGCAGGTGCGCTGGTTCCCGGCCCTGGTGTCGAACCACGTGATGGATTTGATCAGCCGCTACAAGCCCGATGAGCTGCCCGAGGCCCTCACCGCCTACGTCCGCACCCGCGCCGGCTACGACTACCAGCACCACGCCGAAGTCGGCAGCGACAACGCTGCCTTTGTCTCCGACGAGGTCGTGGACCGTTTTTGCATCGTCGGCCCCGCCGAAGCCCACCGTCAGCGCCTCGCTCGCTTGGCCGAAGTCGGCGTCACCCAGTTCAACATCTACCTGATGTGCGGCGAAGAAGAAAAAACCCTCGCCGACTACGAGCGCGAAATCCTTCCCCGCTTCGCCCCCGCCAAAACCAAACCCTGACTTACGCTGCCAGGGGGGAGGGGGGTACCTAACTTGGACGAGCTCGCAAAAGATCTCGCCCTCATCCACGCCCGCTGGGG
>CAYTXK010000379.1:479-2242 GCA_964441645.1 uncultured Acidobacteriota bacterium | reverse complement strand
CAGGTGCTCGACTCCATGGACCTCGAGCGCGAGCGCGGCATCACCATCAAAGCCCACAGCGTGCGCCTAAACTACAAGGCGCGGAGCGGCCAGCTTTTTCAACTCAACCTCATCGACACCCCCGGGCACGTGGATTTCAGCTACGAGGTGTCGCGCTCGCTGGCTGCCTGCGAGGGGGCCCTGCTGGTGGTGGACGCCGCCCAAGGCGTCGAGGCGCAGACGCTCGCCAACACCTATCTGGCGCTGCGGCACCAGTTAGAGATTATTCCTGTGATTAACAAGATTGACCTGCCGGCGGCGCGCCCGGAGGAAACCGCGGCCCAGATCGAGCGCCTGCTGGGGCTACCCTCAACGCGCGATCTCCGCATCAGCGCCAAGACCGGCCAAGGAGTAGACGCCGTGCTCGAAGCCGTAGTCGAGCGCGTCCCACCGCCGCGGGGCGACCGCGAGGCGCCGCTGCGGGCGTTGGTGTTCGACTCCTGGTACGACTCCTACCGCGGCGTCATCGTGCTGGTGCGCGTGGTGGATGGGGCGCTCCGCCCGCGCATGCGCATTCGCCTGTGGGCCACCGGGCAGAGCCACGAGATCGAGCAACTGGGCGTGCTGACCCCGAAGCCGCTGGCGGTGGAGGAGCTGCTCGCCGGCGAAGTGGGCTTCGTGATGGCCAACATCAAGCGCGTGGCCGACGCCAAGGTGGGCGACACGCTCACCGATGAGGAGCGTCCCGCGGCCGAGCCCCTGCCGGGCTTCACCGAGCTCAAGCCCATGGTGTTCGCCGGGCTCTACCCGGCCAGCGCCGAGAACTACGAGGAGCTGCGCGACGCTCTGGGCAAGCTGGCGCTCAACGACTCGGCCTTCCACTACGAGCCCGAGAACTCACCGGCCCTGGGCTTCGGCTTCCGCTGCGGATTCCTGGGCCTGCTGCACATGGAGATTGTGCAGGAGCGGCTGGAGCGCGAGTTCACCCTCAACCTCGTCTCTACGGCCCCGAGCGTCCGCTACCGGATTCTCAAGGCCGATGGAAAAGTGGTGGAGGTCGAAAACCCCGCTCACTTCCCGCCGCCGGGGGAGATTGACTTGATCGAGGAGCCCCTGCTCGAGGTGACCATCATCACGCCGGCCGATTACCTGGGCGGCATCCTGAAGCTCTGCGAAGAGCGCCGCGGCACGCAGAAGAAATTCGAGTACGTTTCGCCCGAGCGCGTGCTGCTGCTCTACGAGCTGCCGCTGGCGGAGATGGTGCGGGATTTCTACGACCGGCTGAAATCGCTCTCGCGCGGGTACGCCTCGCTCGACTACGAGCTCAAAGGCTACGCCGTGGCCGACCTGGTGAAGCTCGACATCCTGATCGCCAGCGAGCCGGTGGACGCTTTTGCCATGATTTGCCACCGCGACGAGGCCTACGAGCGCGGGCGCGCGCTGGTGGAGCGCCTGCGGCAACTCATCCCGCGGCAACAGTTTGAAGTGGTGCTCCAAGCGGCCATCGGCAGCCGCGTGATCGCCCGCGAAAGCGTGCGGCCCCTGCGCAAGGACGTCATCGCCAAGTGCTACGGCGGCGACATCACTCGCAAGCGCAAGCTGCTCGAGAAACAGAAGGTCGGCAAGAAGCGCATGAAGCGCGTCGGGCGCATCGACATCCCCCAGGACGCTTTTCTCGCGGTCCTTAAGATTTCCAGCCCAGAACAATAAGGCTAGCGGCGGGATTTCTTCCTGCGCCGGGCGCGCTTCTTCTTGCGTGCCGTCCTGCGGGAGGGTTTAGCTTT
>CAYTXK010000379.1:0-469 GCA_964441645.1 uncultured Acidobacteriota bacterium | reverse complement strand
GGCTTCTTCTTGGGCCGGGCCTTGCGGTTGGGTTTGGGGCGGGCTTTAGGCCGGGGGGGCGGTGGCGGAGGAGGCGGCGCGATGGCGGGCGGCTTGATGGCCGGCATCGCCGGCGTTTCCTCGTCTTCGTCGTCTTCTTCTTCCTCCTCGTCCTCCTCTTCCCGGTGGTCCTCGCCCACCTCTTCTTCTTCGGGGAAGCCGTAGTCGTCCTCGTCGTCCCCCAAGAGGTAGCGCAGCTCGTCAGGCGCCATAGTCATCATTCCTCGCCAAGAAAGGGCGATTAGAGACCCAGGAGCGGGAATTTGTCAAGACTGCCGGTATGGGGTCAACGAGAGAAAAAGAAAGCTGATCTGCAACCTGCCGCTGCCGGTTTATTTGCCGTAACATTATGGAAATAAAGGCACTTAAGGGAGGAGTCGACTTATTCCTGAATCAACAAGTCGTCGCCGGCGCGCAAGGTGCGGCTGGA
>CAYTXK010000378.1:0-2248 GCA_964441645.1 uncultured Acidobacteriota bacterium | reverse complement strand
GCTGGTCCATTCCCACTGGTCGTAGTTGAAGCGAACGAAATTGGCCGGGGTTTGCGGGGCGCGGCTGAGGAGCCAGCGGCGGCTGAGGCGGCTGTTGCGGTAGTGGCCGTCCGCGCGCTCGAGGTAGCGGCAGGCGTGCAAGGCGTCGAGCAGCAGCTCGATTCCGTGGGGGTCGCAGCTCAGCGCCTGCGCCAGCTCGGCCGCGCTCTGAGGTTTTTCTTCCAGGCGGTCGAATACGCCGAGATGCACCCCGGCCATCACCGCGCGGCTCAGCAGCATGGTGCCCATAACGTCGAAAAGCGGCAGCGGGAAGCGCGGGTTGCGCACGACCAGCCACTCGCGGGTTCCTTCGGGAATGACGCCGATTCGCATGGTGGCCCTCCCCTTACGGCCGTCTTAGCCTAGACAGCTTACCTTTTGGACGAGCGTAAGAAACATTACAAAGCTTACTGGAGAGGGCGCAGAGGAGCCGACCGCAGAGGAAGCAAAGAAAGACAGAGGTCACCACAGAGGACAGAGAGGCCAAACAGAGAAGTAGAGGAGAAATGCAGATTCCTCGTTGTGCGCCTCTAAACTGGAGCCCAAAGCATCCCCCTTTTTTTCTTGACAGTGGTCGGCCCTGGGTTGAGGATAGGAGCCAACAACTTACCCCGGGGGGCGGGGGGAACAGCAAGGGAGGTTTCTAACATGCATTCCAATCAGATGTTGGTGTGTGCCTTTGCACGGAGAGCGGCGCTGGCGTTGACGCTGGGGCTGGTTCTGATGGCTTTGCCCGCGACGGCGCAGGTTAGCGTGGACTGTGGGCTCGGCGAATCGCTGCAGGCAGCGGTGGACGCGGCTGGCCCGGGCACGGGCATCACCGTCACCGGCACCTGCACGGAGAATGTGTTCGTCGGGCGGAAGGACGACCTGACCATTCAAGGGCCGGAGGGCGGCACCGCCACCTTGATGAGCGCCGATGAAAACGCCGGGGTTGTCATCAGCATCAACGACTCGCGGAACTTCTTCCTGCGGCGGCTGGTGATTGACGGCGGGGGCCAGTTCGTGGACGGGGTTGACGTTAACAACTCGTCCGGCCGGATCTTTGGCTCCACGATTCAGAACGCCTCTTGCGGCCTGGCCCTCTTCAACGGCTCGAATGTCATTCTCGGCGGCCCAGGGGCGGGCCAGGCGGTACTGATTACCAACCACACCGACTGCGGCGTCTTCGAGGGCCAAAGCATCGTGACGCTCCGGGGGGCGGTCACCATCGAAAACATTAACGGAGGGGTTGGCCTCTTCGCCCAGGGCGGCCGAGCACAGGTGAACGGCGGGGCGGTGGGAAACACCATCCGGGACGCGGGCACAAATGGCATCGGCGCCTTCGCCACGCAGGGAGCGGTGATGGCGTTTAACGGCATCAACACCCTCCAGAACAACGGCGATATCGGGATGCTCGCAAACATGAACTCCACCGTTGTTTTCAACGGAACTGTCGCGCCGGATGCCACGCCCCGCTTCACCACCATCGAGGGGCATGCGGTGGCCGGCGTGCTGGTCTCAGACAGCTCTTTGAACTTCTTTGCCCCGGTCGCCGCCCAACACCAGGTCCGCAACAACGGCACTGCGCCGGTGACGTCTGACGCGGGTGTGCTGGGCTTTCGGACCGCCACAATGCGGATTTTCGGCACAGCCGTGAGCAACAATGTGGGCCCCGGGGTGTTTGCCGACGCCAACTCAGTGGTGGATTTCATCGACTCCTCCATCACGGGGAACAGCGGCGATGGCGTCCGCCTCGAGCACCTCTCGGCGGCGCGCTTCGGCGGTGCGTTCACGAGCGGGGAGAGCGCGCCGGCCAACACCATCATCACCGGCAACGGTGGCGCGGCGCTGGCCTGCGACGCTACGTCCATCGCCTTTGGCGACCTGGCCGGGATTTCGCCCACCTCCTGCAAAGTGTCTCCCACGGACAAGAAGACCGGCGGCGCTGCGGCGGCCGCCAGCCTTGAGGCCATCGAGCGGCGTGCCGAGGAGAAGCTCAATCGCTGGCTGGAGCGCCACCGCCCGCGCGAGTAACGCCAACCGGAACTTGCGAGCGGGGTCGGTTCCGCCCCGAATCCCGTCCCGAAGTTTCGGGATTCGGGATCGGGCAAGCAGGAATAAATCCTAGATCGGCCGGGTGCGGCAGGTCGCGCCCGCGCCTTTCATACAGTAATCGTAGCAGTTCTTGTGGCCGAGATAGACGCGCTGGAAGGATTCTTCGAGCGTG
>CAYTXK010000377.1:0-2253 GCA_964441645.1 uncultured Acidobacteriota bacterium | reverse complement strand
ACCACGGTCTGGCCGGCCCCTCCGGTAAAGTTTGTGGTTTTGTTCTCGGTGTAGTTGAACTTCGTGGTCCAGGTGTTGTTCTCCGTTACCTTCCAGTCAAATTTCAGCAGAGGAGTGAGAAGCTTCCGGCCCTGGCCTACCTCGCCTTGCAGGTCACTCAGGTCGGCGATGCCCAATTCGGGGACCGCGATTCCGCTCGTATCCCTCCTAAAGAGAATGGTTAAGGGGCCGGTGAGGTCTTCCCGGTCGACGGCAAAGAGAATGAAAGCCTTGTCCCGGGCGATGGGGCCACCGATGGAGCCACCGAACTGGTGGCGCCTATCGGTCGAGGGGGAAACGCAGCCTGTGGCGGGCGTGCACGGGTTCATGATCATAGCGTCGTTTTGGAAAAACCAGTGGGCCTCGCCGTGCCAGTCGTTGGTGCCGGACTTGGTCACCACATTCACCAGGCCGCCGGTGGCGTGGCCAAACTCCGCCGCGAACCCGGTGGGGCGCACCTGAAATTCCTGCACCGCGTCCTGCGGAAAGGTGAAGTTCTGGGTCTCCAGAGAGCCAAACCATTCCCCGAAGAAAGAATTGCGGTTATCCACGCCGTCGATGATGAACCCAGTGAACTCGCCAAACTGGCCGCCCAGCCGCATAGGGGAGCGTAGACCCGGGGTATCCTGACCCGTCGGAGCTAGTTTGATGAAATCGCGGAAGTCGCGGCCGCTGATGGGCAATTGATCGATGTAGGTTTGATTAAGGACATTGTTGGCCAGGGCATCACTCTTGTCGATGCCGCCCACGGCCGTCACTTCGACGGTCTGGCCGACCGCCGCCAGTTGCAAGCCGACGTCTTGTACCAGGCTTTGCCCGACCGAAACATGCACGTTCCTGACGATGGTGGTGGCGAAGCCGCTGGAGGACACCTCGATGGTGTATTCGCCCGGAGGCAGAATGTCGGCCACGTAGCGACCATTAGAGTCGGTGGTCATAGTGCGCTGGCTTTTGGTGGCCGCACTGGTGACTTTGACGGTGGCGTTGGGCACCACGGCGCCGCTCGGGTCCTTCACGGTGCCCGAGATGGCCCCTTTCTCACTGAACTGCGCAAACAGCAGCGTCGCCGGCACCAGCACTGCCACCAGCAGGAAAAACACTACTTTCCCCAAACGCTCTACCGACATGATTTCCTCCTCACAAGCTGCCGCGGTCTCAAGGCAAGGTTGGAACTGAACATTCGCCACTGTCGAGCAGTCCGCCCCCCGTGCAGGAAAGTACCTCTCGCGAATCGGCGCGGATTCTAGTCCTCGGTCGGAGGGGTGTCAAGGGCAAAAAAAAGAAAGACCGACGACGAAGCCAGAAGAACCAGGCTTCGTCGCGCTACCTGCCCTAGTTGGTTACAATCCGTACGCTTATGCGCTCGCCCCGCCCACACTCTCACCGCGTCGCGGTCCTGGGTGACATCAATGTGGACATCCTCGCTCCCATCAAAACCTTTGCCGGACTCGGGCACGACTACCTGGCTCCGGCGCTGGCCATGCACTGCGGCGGCGTGGGAGCCAACACCGCCATCGCCCTGGCCCGCTGGGGGACCCGCGCGCGCCTGCTGGGCACGACGGGGCAAGACGCGTTCGCTGGCCTGGCTCTGAGGCGTCTTAAACAACACGGGGTTGACGTCTCCCGCGTCCGCACGACCCCGCGAGCACTCACCGGCCTGATGTTCATTCCTGTTACCCGCGGCGGCCAGCGCACTTTTTTCGGCAGCCGGGGAGCGAACGCGCTTTTCCCCGGGCCAGTGGCGCCGCGAAAGAGTCTGCGCGGGGTCGATGCCCTGCACTTAATGGGCTACAACTTCTTGAGCCGTCCGGTGGCGAAGGCGGCCCGTGAACTTCTGGCCGAAGCGCGCCGCCGGGGCCTCCCCGTATCTCTCGACGTCGGCATGGGACCGGCGCGCGACATTCCCGGCCCAATCTTGCAAGTCGCGCGCCAGGTGGATATTCTCTTCCTCAGCGAGGAAGAAGCGGCGGCCTTAACCAGCGAAAAGAAACTGGAACGGGCTGTTCTAGCGCTGCAGGAGGCAGGGCTGCGTCGCCTGGCGGTCAAACGCGGGCGCCGGGGCTGCGTGATATACCGCGACCTCGACGAAATCGCCGTGCCCTCGTTCAGAATGGGGATCGGCCGGCCGGCGTTGTTGGTGAAATTCACCGACGAGTCTATGCCGAGCACGTGATAGAGCGTGTGCAGCACGTCGGCCGGTTTCACTCTGATTGA
>CAYTXK010000376.1:0-2255 GCA_964441645.1 uncultured Acidobacteriota bacterium | reverse complement strand
TAGCGCAGGAAGCGCCGGCTGCCCCAGTCGCGCTCGAGCTGAGCCCCGAACATCCACAGCCCGAACATATTGAAGAACACGTGCAGGAAGTCCACGTGCAGGAACAGGTAGGTCAGGGGCTGCCAGAGGCGGAGGCGGTAAACCGTATCCTGCGGCACCTCCCCCAGCAGGAAAACCGCGGCCTGGAACAACGGCGGGGCAAAAATCCTCAGCAGGGCCAGCGCCAGGAAGACGCCGGTATTGATGAGGATGATCTGCTTGATGACGGGCGTCAGCGGAGGGCCGAAACTGATGCCGCCGCCGCCCCCGAAAGCGCGGTAGCTCGGTCCGCCCCAGCCGCGTCGAAAGGAATAACCCATGTCTAGAGACTAGGGCCAACTTGCGCCGACTGCAAGAGGAGTCTTAGACGTTTTCCAGGCGCTTGCGGCCGATCCAGAACAGCGCGCTGGCGAGCGCCAGGAAACACAACACGGCGAAGAGATCGCTCTGGGCGATGGCCGGCCAGTAGCGGTCACCGATAGCGAAGGGCAACTCCCCGGCGCTGAGCGTCTGCTGCGCTCGCTGGGCGGCGGCCGCCGCCTCGTTGCGCATGGCTTCCAGGTATCCCACACCGAACAGGCCGGCAATGGAGCCACCGGCAATCAGCCCGGCACCAAACAGACCGCCGCTCGAGACCTCTCCGGATTCTGCCTTGCCCTTCATGGACTTTTGCACCAGCCAGTTCACCACGCCGCCGAAAAAGATGGGCAAAGTGGTGGAAATCGGCAGATAAGCGCCCACAGCGAAGGCCAGCGAGCGCACCCCGCACAGTTCCATCACCAGAGTCATGAAAACGCCCAGCAGAACCAGTCGCCACGGGAGACTCCGCTTAAGAATGCCGTTGATTACCGTCGCCATCAGCACGGCCTGGGGGGCGGGCATTTCGGCCGACCCTATTCCGTGCACCTGTTGCCATTCGATTTGCGACCGTTCCGGGCTGTAGTAGTACATGCCATCGGGGATCTGTCCTGACCCGAGGACGGTCACCACCGTGTAGGATTTGTTATCGTAGGTGATGGTTTCCCCGGCGCGAGCCTCGGGGGGAAGCGCCGCCAAGGGAATTTCGCGCCGCTCAATCCGCGTGTACTGTTTGTTGAGAGTGGTGAGCGTCCAGCCGACCACGGCCACCGAGGCCAGGACGCCAATGATTAGAGCCACCTGCTGGTGCCGGGGCGTGGCGCCCACCAGGTAGCCGGTCTTCAAGTCCTGCGAGGTGGCGCCGGCTATGGCGGCGGCGATGCAGACCACGGCGCCGATGGAAAGCGCCACGGCCGCGTAGGTTCCGCCCGACCAGCCCACCGCCAGAAAAATCAAGCAGGTGGCCATCAGGGTGGCGATGGTCATGCCTGAGATGGGATTCGATGAACTGCCGATGATACCGACAATCCGAGAGGACACGGTGACGAAGAGAAAGCCGAACACCACCAGCAGCAGCGAAGTCACCAACCCCGCCAGTAGGGTCGGCACTAGGTGCCAGAGCTGCAGGAAAATCCAGACCGCCAGCACCATCGCCAGCGAGCCCACCATCACAATTCCCAGCGGCAGGTCCTGATCAGTCCGCGTGCGGGTCTCGCCGGCCTTGGCCTTGCTGCCAAACAGGTCGCCCATGGCGGCGCGCAGGGAGTCAACGATGGTGGGGAGGGTGCGCAGCAGCGTGACCAGGCCGGCCATGGTTACGGCGCCAGCGCCGATGGGCCGGATGTAGGCGTTCCAGACTTGTCCGGGGTTCATAGCGCTGATGGGGATGTTGGAAGGGAAGATGGGGTTGGGGATGGTCTGGCCAAAGAACTTGATCATGGGGATGAGCACCAGCCAGGAGAGCACGCTGCCGGCCACGATGATGCCGCCGATGCGAACGCCCAGAATAAAGCCGACGCCCAGATATTCCGGGGTGATGGCGGCGGAGACCACCGCGCCCGGGTACCAGGCGGGCGCGTAGGCTGGGGTGTTGTTCCAGAAGCGCAAACCTTCGTTGAGAAACTTGTAGGCGGCGCCCAGGCCGAGACCGGCGAAGACGCGCCCGGCGAAGCTGCCGCCGCGCTCGCCCGCCACCAGCACGTCGGCGCAGGCCGTCCCTTCGGGATAGGTCAGGTTTCCGTGCTCCCGGACGATCAGGTAGCGCCGCAGTGGAATCATGAAGAGCACACCCAGGCAGCCGCCCACCAGCGCGATCCAGAAAATCCGGCTGACGACGAGATGCTCCTGGTAGCCGAGGA
>CAYTXK010000375.1:608-2257 GCA_964441645.1 uncultured Acidobacteriota bacterium | reverse complement strand
GGTGGTAGCGGGCCTCGACCAGCCGCGCCCACAGGCGCCGAGCCGCCCGGAACTTGGCGACCTCTTCAAAGAAATTGCTGTGCGAATTGAAGAAAAACGAAATGCGCGGGCAGAAATCGTCCACGCTCAGACCCCGCGCGACGGCCGCCTCCATGTAGACAAGCGCATTGGCGAGGGTAAAGGCCACTTCCTGCACCGCCGTGGCTCCCGCTTCGCGGATGTGGTAGCCGCTGATGGAGATGGTGTTCCACTCCGGAAGCTCGTCGCGGCAGTAAGCCATGATGTCGGTGACGAGCCGCAACGCCGCTCGTGGTGGGTAGATGTAGGTCCCGCGGGCGATATATTCCTTGAGGATGTCGTTTTGCACCGTTCCCGAGAGCCGCCGAGACTCCACACCCTGCCTGCGGGCAACGGCGACGTAGAGCGCCAATAGAATGGCGGCGGTGGAGTTGATGGTCATGGAAGTGGAGACACGGTCGAGGGGGATGCCTTCGAACAGCGCTTCCATGTCTTCGATCGAATCGATGGCTACCCCAGCCCGACCCACCTCGCCCAACGCCTGCGGATGGTCGGAATCGAAGCCAATCTGGGTGGGGAGGTCGAAGGCAACGGAGAGCCCCGTTTGCCCCTGTCCGAGCAGGTAGCGGAAGCGCTGGTTGGTTTCGGCCGCGGCACCAAAGCCGGCGTACTGGCGCATGGTCCAGAGCCGCCCGCGGTACATGGTGGGGTAGATGCCGCGCGTGAAGGGGAACTCGCCCGGGAGGCTCAGGTCGCGATCGGGCTCGAAGCCGCTGAGATGCTCCGGGGTGTAGACGGGCTGAATTTCGATGTGCGAGCTGGTCTCGCGCTTTTCGGTCTCTGTCGCTGTGCGTGGCGCTTGGGTGGCGGATTTTTCGGCCATGGCGCGTCGCCTGCTCCACCAGGCGAACCCTATGGTACCGAAGCGGTTCGCAGGAGGGCAAGCGCTTGCCCGTTTTGCCTTGACACCCCTTTTCCCACGGCCCTAGAATGCCGACGATGGTTGAGTTGGATGGGAGCCGCACCGTGGAACTCGATAACCGGATGAAGCAATTGCTGCGGGAGCTGGGCCGGGCCATCAATCAGGCAGTGACTGAATCCGACGAAATCGCCCACGCCATCGGCCGCCTCAAGACCAACGGCTACGATGTTTTTCTGATGCTCGACGCCATCGTCGGCCTCAATAAGCGCGACGCCAACGGACAATCAATCACCAACCAGGACCGCCGGTTCTTGAAATCACTGAAGATTCGAATCGACGAGGAATCGCTGGAGAACGGCGGCGAGGTCCGCCTGGTGATGACTCCGCAGGACATCAAGTTCCTCAAGTCGCTGCGGATCAGCGTGGATGACATTGACGACTAAATTGCGCGCGGCGATTGTCCTCGGGCTAGTCCTGGCGGCGGGCCCGCCCGCCCTGGCCCAGGTTACCGAAGCGCCCCCCATCAAGATTTCTACGCCCAAGCCCAAGAAGGAAAAGTTTAAGGGCGAAGTGCTGCACGCCACGCGAGTTGCCATCACCGTGCGCAGCCGTGACAACAATAACCTAGTGCGCACCTTCACCTATGACACCAAGCTTTCCAAAACAATCAACAAGCGGTTCGACGAGAACAAGATTTACCAACACGGCG
>CAYTXK010000375.1:0-578 GCA_964441645.1 uncultured Acidobacteriota bacterium | reverse complement strand
CACCTACGTCGCCGGCGGCGACCTAGCGCTAAAGATCAAGGGCAAGCCCAAGCAGAACCGGAACTGACTTCCCCGCCCCCGCTTGACGCTCGGGTTCCAGTTTTCTAGCATCGCCACGAGAGGCCTTCCATGCGGCGCCCGCCGGCCGTCTCCGGTGCTTTTTATCCCGCAGAACCGCAGGCGCTCGAGCGCGCCGTCGAAGGGTGTCTGGGAGATTCCCGGGAACCACGCGCCGCATTCGGGGCCGTGGTGCCGCACGCCGGGCTCCAGTATTCAGGCCCGGTGGCCGGCGCCGTCTATTCACGCCTGGAGTTTCCTCCCACGGTCATCCTCGTCGGGCCCAATCACTACGGCCGCGGGTCGCCCATAGCAATCTTCGGGGAGGGGGCATGGGAAACGCCGTTGGGGGAGGTGGAGGTGGACGCGGAGCTGGCGACCGAGCTGCGCGCTGCTTGCCCTTCAGTCGCGGATGACGCCGACGCACACCGCGCCGAGCACTCGCTGGAAGTGCAGCTTCCCTTCCTCCGCCACCTGGCGCCCGGGGTTCGTTTCGTTCCCCTCCTGCTGAGCGTTGGCCG
>CAYTXK010000374.1:0-2262 GCA_964441645.1 uncultured Acidobacteriota bacterium | reverse complement strand
CGTTGTGCCACCCGGAGAGGGTCGGGGCCCCCCGGGAATAAGAAAACTAAAGGCGATGCCAAAGCGCTTTTACACACTGGTATTTGCCCACGACGTCAGCGGGCGCATGCGCAAGCTCAAGCTGCCCGGCTACGCCATCAATCTGATTCTGGTGGCGGCCCTGGTGGGCGCCGGCACCGTGCTGGCCGGCGTCGCCTCTTACACCCACCTGCTGCTCGCCGTCACCGATTACAACCAGGTGCGCGCCGAGCGCGAGCAACTCCGCCAGCAGGCCCAGGCGCTCCAGTCCACCTACGCCCAAACCCACGAGCGGCTCACCAGTCTCGAATCGCTCGCCAATGAAATTGCCGCCAGCTACGGCCTGTTGCGCCTCCGCCAGACGCCTTTCGGCTCGCTCGAAGGCGAGCCGGTTCCTCAGAACCCCGAGGACTTTCAGCTCACCCTGGCGCGCTACCGTTTCCTGCGCCATCACGCCACCGCCGTGACCCTCTATGCCAGCGGCGTGCGCCCCCTGCCGGGGCAGGAGTTGGGGCAGTTGAACTACACGCCCTCGCTCTGGCCGGTCGAAGGCCGTCTGACGGGGAGCTTCGGGATTCGCCTGGATCCGTTCGATGGCGAAGGAACCTTCCACGCCGGTGTCGACATCTCCACCGACTACGGCCGCGCCGTGCGCGCCGCCGCCGACGGGTTTGTGGTGGCGTTAGGTCGCAAGAGCGGCTACGGGCGCGTAGTAGTCGTGGACCACGGCGCGGGCATGACTTCCTGGTACGCGCACCTCTCGGCTTTCCGCGCCTATCGCGGCCAGGCCGTGCAGCGCGGCGACATCCTCGGCTACGTAGGCAGCTCCGGCCGCTCCACCGGCCCCCACCTGCATTACGAAGTCCGCCTCTGGGATGCCCCGCTCAACCCCTGGCGCTTCCTGCGCTCCAGTACCCTCTACACCGCCGCCCAACTCCGCCCCCTGCGCGGCGGCGGCGACTAACCCCCGCCCCTTTTCCCTTCCATACACCCGAAATACGTCGAAAAGCCGCCTAAGGCTGCCCGAGGCTGACCTTTACACCTCCCAGCAACCCACTCACCGTCTCCGGCCCGAGAAGAACGCGGGCTTCGACGCGATCGCCCGCGAGCGACAGGCTCAGCGTTTTGAGACTTTGGGCCAGAGCGCGCCCGGTGGGATTTTTGTCGCGAGCGAGCGCCAACTGGCCCGCCAGCGCCATCACTTGCAGGTTGTCGCGGAGCCGTTGCGCCTGGGCGGCGTCGCGGCAGCGGGCCACGGCGCCGACGTTCAGTCCCTCGGCGCCGGCGCTGAGGCCGACCGCGAACTGCGTCACTACTTTGGAGAGGTTTGAGGAATCGCCCGACGTTCCGGGCAGCGACGGCGACCATCGCTCGGTATTGGCCACCAGCCACGCCTGCCGCCCCGCGGCCCAGCGCGTAATTTCTTCTCCGCGCTTGGCGTCCGAGACGACCGAGGGTGCTCGACCCAACCAACAATCTACGGCTCTCGCCACGCGCGGCCGGTCACTGCCGAAAGCCAAATGCGTTTCATCAAGAAAAGCAAAGGCAAAGCTGCGCGGAGGCTGGCCGGGAGCGGGCGGCAGCGCGCGCCATTCGTAGATGTCAATTCCCTGGTGACGCTCGACCCCCGCTCCTTGCTGGCGGGCGTAGGCGAGTATCTTCTGCCGCTGGAAACGCCCCTCGGCGACCCCGGCCACCAGCGCCCGCTCCTTCGTTCCCCACAGGGCGAACCAGACCCGGTCTAGGTCGCGCGTGTAATCAAAACCGGTGCCGGCGACGAAGTTCCGATAATCCGCCTCCTCGCGCGCCTGGGCGGTAGAGGTGTCCAAGGTTTCGAGCAACCATGTTTGACGGCGTAAGACGGCCACTTCCACCGCCCCCACAACCTCCGCCTCCGCTGGGAGCCAGGCGAGGCCAGCCTGCGGGCTCGGCGACAAGGCCGACCCGGGCGGGCGCAGGCGGTAGGCGACAACCGCCACCAGGCCCACCGCGGCCAAGCCGCCCACCAGTAACACGAACTGTTTGCCGCGGCTCACTTTTGCCTTCCTCGACGCATCGAATCAGAGGAGTATAAGCTAGCCGGGTCTCATCGGCTAGTAGGGCTGGTTGGGCGGGGGATGGGACCCCCGTGGGGGAAGGAAATTGGGGTCCCCCCTTGCAATTTTCTTGCCGAGTATGGTATTTTTCTTGGTTTGTTGAGCCTGCCGGAGGCAGGCCGGGCTGGCGTAGCTCAGAGGTAGAGCA
>CAYTXK010000373.1:0-2265 GCA_964441645.1 uncultured Acidobacteriota bacterium | reverse complement strand
CATCAGGAAGCCTGCCTGTTGCATCTTAGGCAGGCCCCCGAGGCAAGTCAACGCGACGCGAGAAAACCTTGTTGCCAAAGGCGGCCGAAAGTTATCTAATTTAGCTGGCCCGCCTGCGCCCCGAAGCCTCGGGGCTACGGCGGGCAGGGACTGCACCCACTATGGGGCGGTACCCGGAGGACAACATGACTACCCTACCCGCGGCCCGCGAGGGGCCGGCCGGACCCTTCGATTCCACTCAGGGTAAACGGGAGGCCCGCAGGGTCACCGTACCCGACATCCTGGCCAAGAAAGCCCGCAACGAAAAACTCACCTGCCTCACCGCCTATGACTACCCGACGGCGCGCCTCATGGACGCCGCCGGCGTCGACATGATTCTCGTCGGCGACTCGCTCGGCATGGTGGTGCTCGGCTACGAGAACACGCTGCCGGTCACCATGGACGAGATGATTCACCACACGCGCGCTGTGCGCCGTGGCACCACGCGCGCGCTGCTCATCGGCGATATGCCCTTCGGCAGCTTCCAGCTCGATGTGAACGATGCCCTGGCCAACGCCGTCCGCTTCGTCAAAGAGGGCGGGGCCGAGGCGGTGAAAATCGAAGGCGGGCAGAAGCGGCTCGACCTCATCTTGAAGCTGGTCGAAAACGACATTCCAGTGATGGGGCACATCGGGCTGACGCCGCAGTCCATTCACGCCCTGGGCGGCTTCAAAGTCCAGGGCAAGACGCTGGCGGCGGCCGAGCAGCTCCTGCGCGACGCGCGCGCTGTCGAGGCGGCGGGCGCCTTCGCGCTGGTGCTGGAGAGCATCCCGGTGGAAGTCGCCGAGCTCATTACGCGCGAGCTTCGGATTCCCACCATCGGCATCGGCGCCGGGGCGGCCTGCGACGGCCAGGTGCTGGTCTGGCACGACCTCGTCGGGCTGAGCTTCGGCGTGCAGCCGAAGTTCGCGCGGCGCTACGCCGACCTGCGCGGAGCGCTGGAGCAGGCGGTGCGGGGCTTCCTCTCCGACGTGGTGAGCGGGAATTTCCCCGGCGAGGCTGAGACCTACCACTTGGCCGGCGAGGTAGCGGAGAAATTCTTGAGCGGCCGCGAAGCCTCGCGCTAGCGGCGCGAATCCAATAGCCAGCCGGAGCGGTCCGGGCCAGGAAGGCGAGGATGATTCCGCTCGAAAGCCTGCGCGAACTCTACGACTACAACTACTGGGCGCGCGACCGCCAGCTCGGCCCCTGCCGCGGGCTCACCACTGAGCAGTTCCAGCGCCCTCTGGGCTCGAGTTTCACTTCTTTACGCGACTCGCTGGCGCATCTACTGGGGGCGGAGTGGGTCTGGCTGAATGGCTGGCAGGGGCGCTCGCCGAAGGGCATTCCCGCAGACGAATTTTCCACCGTGGCGGCGCTCGAAGAGAGCTGGCGGCAGGCGGAGCGCAACTTGCGCAGCTACCTTGAGGCCTTGAGCGACGCCGCGCTGGCGGCCCCGTTCACCTTCGTCAGCCGGCGAGCGTTGCCCGGGCAGACGGTCACGTTCACTCTAGGGAAGACGTTGATGCATCTGCTCAATCACCAAACCTACCACCGCGGCCAGGTCACCACGCTGCTGCGGCAGCTCGGAGCGACGCCCGTGCCGGTGGATTACCTGGTCTATCTCGACAGTCGCCCGCTGCTCCGTACCGAGGAGGGAAGGATGATTCCGCTCGAAACGTTGCGCGAACTCTACGACTACAACTACTGGGCGCGCGACCGCCAGCTCGAAGCCTGCCGCCCGCTCACCGCCGAGCAGTTTCTGCGGCCGCTGGGCTCGAGCTTCGCATCTTTGCGCGACACGCTGGCGCACCTGGTGCTGGTCGAGTGGGTGTGGCTGGAACGCTGGCAGGGGCGTTCGCCAAAGGGCATTCCAACCGACGAATTTTCTACCGTGGCGGCAGTCGAAGAGCGCTGGCGGCAGGTGGAGCACGACCTGCGCCGCCACCTCGACAGCCTAAGCGACGCCGCCCTGGCCGCGCCGCTCACCTACGTCAACCTGCGCGGGCAGACCTGCACCTATCCGTTGGGGAAAGCCATCTGGCACCTGGTCAATCATCAGACCTATCACCGCGGCCAGGTCACCACGCTGCTGCGGCAGCTGGGCGCCACGCCAGTGGGCGTGGATTACACCCTCTATCTCGACAGTCGCAAGTGAAGACGCTCACGCGCCCGGCGGAAATGCAAGTGGCCGCCGAGGGCGCGCGCGCCTCGGGGCGCCGCCTGGGCTTCGTGCCCACCATGGGC
>CAYTXK010000372.1:416-2275 GCA_964441645.1 uncultured Acidobacteriota bacterium | reverse complement strand
ACGGAATTCCAATTCCGTCATGCCGACCTTCCGTTGTAGAGTGTTTCGTCTGCATTTTTTGTTTGGCCCACTGCTGCGGGCAGCGGAAATTCACGGTTTCAAACGACACTTCATGCGTTGAGGTTTTGAGCCTCTTTCAATCAGGATTTAACTGCTGACAGGGATTTGCCTTTTTACCCTGCGGGCTTCCCGAGTCGCGGAGGGACTTGGTGATCGCAGCCGTGGCTTTCAAGCCACGGTTCAGTGCGCCAAGACATACTTCGGCGCGGAGCGACGATTGAAAATACCGCACCGGTCTCAGGCGTCGCTCCGCAACGCGGCGCCTCGGGTGCGTCCAACGGTGGAATAAGTCCCACGGCTACCATCAGTTCATCGCTTCGCGATGGGATCAGACCAGGTTCGGGAGATGTGGGTAATGCCAAGGGCGCTAACAGGGCTTCTTCGCGGGTTGCTTTCATCGTTGCCTTATGGGTTCCTGGCTCCAGAGCCATTTCCACCGTCTCTGGCTTTGGCGGCTTGCTCGATCTCGGCCATTTTCTTCTTCCACTCTGCCGCTTGGATGGGTTTGTCCCAGGCGTCGTAGAGTTGCACCAGCCGTTCGAGAGACGCAGTGATCTGGCGCATGCCATTGAGGTAGGTGGGAATGCTGGCCTGCCGTTGCTGGAGCCCCAGGCAGCCTTGCAGCAGGAACGGTTCAGCATCGGCATATTTCATTTGGCCCGTCAGACTCGCTCCGAGAAGGCTCATGACGTAGAACCGATACGCCGCATCAGGCCAGTGCTTCTCCACCAGGATCGAACCCTCGCGGAGAAGCGTTTCGGCCTCGGCATATTTCTGCTGCGCGAGCCGGACAGCGCCCAGGCGCGTGATGATGCGAGGGTTCGCCAGCCGGTTGGCGTCCGGCCTGCGGCGCATGGCTTGCCACGCCAACTCGCACAGAGTGTCGGCTTGGGCGACGTGGCCTTGTTCGAGGTACGCCCCGCCCAAGGCGCTGAACCGATTGGGCAGAAGCGAACTGTTCTCAATTTGCAGGCGCCGGCTGAGATTGAGCGCCAGGTCGGTGAGCGGTTCGGCTTTGTCGAACTGTTGTTGCTGCACATAAATCCCTGCCAGGTCGAGGTAGGAGGTGATGGTGTGGGGATGCTCCTCGCCGAGGACGCTGCGGCGGACTTCCAGGATGGGGCGCAGCAGTGCCTCGGCCTTCTCGAACTGGTTCAAGTTCGAGTAGATGACGGCCAGGACGACCGTCAGGGCACCCGTGTCGGGGTGTTTCTCACCCAACACGCGGCGGGATCGCTCAAGGGCATCCACGAGTAGCGGTTCCGCCTTCGCATCCTGCCAATTGAGAGCGTAGCCCCGGGCGAGTCCCAAAATCAGTCTCAGCGTCCCCAAGTCGTCTGGACCCAGAACTTCCCGGTGCAGCGCCAGAGCCTGGAGAAACAACGGCTCGAGTTCGGTCCACGGCATTTCACCCGAGTGCAGCATAGTGTAGGCTCGCGCATACATGAACTGGAGCGTGAGCGGGTGCTTCTCGCCCAGGATACGGCGGCTCTCTTCGAGTCCCTGGCGAGTGATCGGCTCGGCTTTAGGCATATCGCCATTCTGCCAGTGAGCCATAGCCAGACCGCAGAGTGACCGCAGGGTGTCGGGGTGGCTTTCGCCGAGGTGCTGGCGCTGGAGTCGGAGTGCGCCCTCATAATGTTGGACCGCCTTGGGGTAATCGCCGAGTTCTGTGTACACGGAGCCGATGGTCTGCCGGATGGAAGCCTCTACCAGCGGTTGGCCGCCGAATTTGCCCTCAATCCGCGCTGCGGCCCGATCCAGCGCCGTGCGCACCTTCAGGTCCGGATCGGGCTTGG
>CAYTXK010000372.1:0-406 GCA_964441645.1 uncultured Acidobacteriota bacterium | reverse complement strand
ACCAGTGGCGGGCGTCCGCCGGCTCGGTCGAGTCGTTCGGCGATATTGTCGAGCAACGTGCGGACTGTGAGGTCGCGATCCGGTTGGTAACCGGGACTGGCCTGATTCAACACGTCGTCCTGGAGGAAGTGAAGCGCCGCTTGGGCATTGGCCTTCTCCGTCAGAGCGTTGGCTTTCTCTGCCTGAGCCTGCGCCTCGGCAGTCAGGGCGCGGCGCAATTCCCTCCTCGCCCGCAAAGCCTGCCCGATGCTGATCACGGTTCCCGCCAGAATGGCCGTGAGCACCAGCGCCGCAGCGATGGCCATGACTTTGTTTCTCCGGACGAATTTCTGAAACCGATACGCCGCGCTCGGTGGACGGGCGAGGACGGCTTCGTTATTGAGGTGTCGTTGGATGTCACTCGCGA
>CAYTXK010000371.1:0-2299 GCA_964441645.1 uncultured Acidobacteriota bacterium | reverse complement strand
CGGTTGGACTCAGCCGCCGTTCCATAGCCGGCGTACTGTCGCATGGTCCACAGCCGGCCGCGATACATCGTGGGATAGACGCCGCGGGTAAAGGGAGACTCCCCCGGATGCCTGAGGTCGCGCTCCGGGCTGAAATCCCCCAGGTCCGCTGGAGTGTAGGACGGCTTGATCTCGATGTGCGAGCGCGTCTCAAATTTCTCGCGCTGCTCAGGGCTGGCGGATTTCGTCGTCTGTGCTGGCTTGGCCATGCTCGCTACTCTATCGTAACCAAGGGCTCAACCGCCCGCAAGCGGCGCGGGACGCCCTTTTGCCTTGACAGTGCTTTTCGCGGGGTCATAGAATCCGGGCGAACAGACGTGGAGGGCGACGAAGGCGGGGATGGACGGCGGTGGAACTCGATAACCGCATGAAGCAGTTGCTGCGCGAGCTAGGCCGCGCTATCAACCAAGCAGTTACCGAATCGGACGAAATCGCCCACGCCATCACCAAGCTCAAAACGCACGGCTATGACGTATTCCTTATGCTGGACGCCGTTGTGGGTCTCAACCGTCGCGAACCCAACGCCCCGCCCTCGATGACCAACCAGGACCGCCGGTTCCTGAAGTCCCTCAAGATCCGCATCGATGAAGAGTCCGCCGAAGCGGCCGAGGGACGGCTTACCATTACCCCACAGGACATTAAATTCCTCCGCTCCTTGCGAATCAGCGCGGATGATATCGACGACTAACCTTTTCCGGGCCTTCGTTGCCGGCGCCTTGTTGGTGGCTACTCTGGGCGCAACGGCCCAGAATTCGGTTCAGCCCCCCACTATCAAATCCAAAACTCCTCGGCCGAAACAGGAACTCTTTCGCGGCGAGGTCCTTCACGCCACCCGTGTGGCCATTACCGTCCGCAGCCGCACCAACTTCAACCTGGTGCGCACCTTCACCTACAACCAGAAGTTGGGCGCGCAAGTGGCCAAACAGTTGAATGCCAACAAACTCTACCAATTTGGCGATCGGGTCGAGATTACCTATCTCGGGGGAACCGATACGGCGGTCAAGATCAAACGCAGACCCAGGTAGAAACGCCTGCCCTGGACCACTCCCCGGTTGACGCGCTACGGGCCACGCTCTAGCATTCTTTCCTCAGAGGCTTAGTATGCGGCGCCCGTCTGCCGTGGCCGGCACTTTCTACCCTGCGCGACCGGAGGAACTGACTCGCCAACTCCACGAGCTCATGGCGCCAGCCCCAACGCGCCGCTCGGTAGTGGCCGTCGTAGTTCCTCACGCCGGCATCATGTACTCCGGCCCAGTAGCCGGAGCCGTGTACGAACGCCTCGAGTTCCCTCCCTCGGCCATACTTCTCGGCCCGAACCATTACGGGCGCGGCAGCCCGATGGCGATTTTCTCCGAGGGAAGTTGGGAAACACCGCTGGGCGAGGTAGCGGTTGATGCCGAGCTGGCCGCCGCGCTCTGCCAGGCCTGCCCGGGCCTGGAAAAAGATGCCGAAGCCCACCGTCTGGAACACTCCCTCGAAGTGCAGCTTCCCTTCTTGCAGCAGCGCGCGCCCGGCTTGCGGATCGTGCCCATCATCATGAGCGTCGGCCGCCTGGGGCCGGTCGAAGCCCTGGGACGGGCGTTGGCCACGGTGGTGGCAGCCCGGCAACCGCGGCCGCTGTTGCTGGCTTCGACCGACTTTACCCACTACGAACCCGACAGCGCCGCCCGGCTGAAAGATCGCAAAGCCATTGATCGCATCCTGGCGCTTGACCCGCGCGGCTTGTACGACACCGTCCGCCGCGAACGGATTTCCATGTGCGGCTACGAACCAACCGTGGCGGTACTGACGGCTCTCGGCGAGTTGGGCGCGCGGGACGCCGAATTGGTCCGCTACGCCACCTCCGGCGACATCACCGGCGATCGCGCCAGCGTCGTGGGGTATGCCGGGATTCTTCTCTGGTAGCTAGAGCTAGCGGCTGCCGCCGCGGAGTTGTGCCAGCAAGCGCTCAGCCAGCCCGCGGACCACGGGATGCCGGGAATTTCCGCCGGCGATTCCCTCGAGCACCGGGACAAATTCTGACGGGGCCAGCAGCTTGTCCCCGCGAACCGCTGTCTCCAGGTCCTGCAAAACCACTTGCAGCTCGATGGAGTTTCCCTCCAGCGCCGCTCGGAGCCGCTGCTGGAAATAGGTCTGCTGCAGAGATTGCTGGAAGATGTGCACCATTTCAGCCACTAGAGCGTTGGGCGGCGCTGAGAATACAACCTGGCGGAACTCCGGACCCGCGTCGTAGCTCAGCCAATAGCCCCTCAGCCGCCCG
>CAYTXK010000370.1:0-2305 GCA_964441645.1 uncultured Acidobacteriota bacterium | reverse complement strand
GCGGCGCGCAACATCGAGGAAGGCGGGTCGCTCACGATCATCGCCACCGCGCTCATCGACACCGGCTCGCGCATGGACGACGTGATCTTCGAGGAGTTCAAGGGCACCGGCAACATGGAGGTCAACCTCGACCGGCGCCTGGCCGACAAGCGCGTCTTCCCCTCCATCGACATCAACCGCTCGGGGACCCGCAAGGAAGAGCTGCTGATGCCCAAGGAAGAACTGAACCGCGTGTGGATTCTGCGCAAGGTGCTGAGCCCGCTCTCGCCCGTGGAGGCGATGGAACTCATCATCGACAAGCTGGAGAAGACCAAGTCGAACGCCGAGTTTCTGTCTTCGATGGCCAGCGGCTAGTCCCGTTCCAACTTTTCCTCGCGATCGATTCTTCGAGCTATAGCTGCGCCTTAAAGTTGGAACGGGACTAGTCCCCGGGTCTCTCTTTCTCTCCCTCTTTTCTCACCAGGTAGAGGACTACGTCCACCACTTCCTCCACCGTCAGCGCGGTTGAGTCGAGATAGACAGCCTCGGCGGCCTGGAGCAGCGGCGAGGCGGCGCGCTCGCGGTCGCGCCGGTCGCGCGCTTCGATTTCGCGGCGGGTGTGTTCGAGCGTGGTCGAGAATCCCTGCTGGGCCTGCTGCTGGTGGCGCCGCCGAACGCGCTCTTCAAAGCTGGCGTCGAGGAAGAGTTTGACTTCGGCGCGGGGAAAAACGATGGAGCCGATGTCGCGGCCTTCCATCACCACGCCGCCCTCCGTCCCAATCCGCTGCTGCTGCTCCACCAAGTGTTCGCGCACTTCCGGAATGACCGCGATCACCGACGCTGCCTGGCTGACCTCGGGGGTGCGGATGGCCTCGGTGATGTCGCGCCCATTGGCCCGCACGTGCACGCCCGCGGCGGTTTTTTCGAAATCCAGGCGGGTGCGGGTCGCACAGGCCGCGAGCCCTTCGGCGTCATCGGTGGCGACACCCTCCTCCATCGCCACCAGAGCCACGGCGCGGTACATCGCCCCGCTGTCTACGTAGAGGTAGCCCAGGCGCTCGGCCACCAAGCGGGCCACGGTGCCCTTCCCCACGCCGGAAGGGCCATCAATGGCGATGACGAGATCTCTGGCGCCCAACGTCCCTCTCAAATGCGCTTGAAGGCGCGCTGGATGTCGCGCAGGCTGTACTGCAAAACGATGGGCCGTCCGTGGGGGCAGGTGGCAGGATTGTCGGTGCGCGCCAGCTCCGCGAGTAGCCAGCTCATTTTCGTCTCGGTAAGCGGCATGTTCACCTTGATGGCCGCATGACAGGACACGGAGGCGGCAATCTGCTGCTGGAGAGCGTCGAGCGAAATCTGCCGGGCTTCCTTTTCCACGTTGTCCAGAATTTCCCGCAGCAGCCGCTCGATGTTTCCCGCCGCCACACCCGCCGGGGCCGTCTTCACGGCGATGGTACGCGGCCCCATTGAATCCAGCTCGAAGCCGTTGGCTTCGAGCTCTTCGCCAATTCGTTCCCAGAGCACCTGCTGGCCGGGCGAGAGCTCGAAGAGCACTGGGGTGAGCAAGCGCTGCCCGGCGACGGCGCCCGCCTGCCGCGCCCGCAGGTGGCCTTCGAAGAGCACACGCTCGTGGGCCACGTGCTGATCAATCAGCCACAACCCGGACTCGTTCACGGCCACAATAAAGCTGCTGCTGATTTGCCCCAACGGCCGGAGGCTCGCCAGCTCAGCGGCGCTGGGACGCGTCGCCTGCGGGCGAGCCGCGGAGGCGGGCAGCCCGCCTGCCGGACGGGCAGGCGCCACGGGCGAGGCGGCCGATTCGGAAAAAGGCAGCCGCTGCGCGGCCGGGAGCGGACGGGGCGGCTCGAGCTCAAGCGTGTCCACGGGAGGCAGCTCGACTTCGAGGGTCACGGCTTCGGGAACTGAAGCCGGCGGCACCGCCGGGACTGCCCGCGGAGGGCGTCCCGTCTCAGCAGGCGCGAAGCGGGCAATGGGCCGGGCAGCCTTGAGCGCCTGGCGGACGGTATTCAAGACGAAATCGTAGACAAAACCCTGGTGGCGGAAGCGCACTTCAATTTTCTGCGGGTGGACGTTGACGTCCACTTCGCGCGCCGGGAGCTCGAGAAACAGCAGCACCATCGGATAGGCGCGCGCGGGCAGGACGTGCCGGTAAGCTTCCCGCAGGGCGTTGAGCAGGATGCGGTCGCGCACCAGGCGCCGGTTGATGAAAATGTAAATCGTGTTTCCCGAGGCCTTCTGCACTTCGGGGCGCGAAACAAAACCGCGGGCGAGGATGGTGCCGGGCGGTTCTTCCGGTTCCGAGGCT
>CAYTXK010000369.1:927-2312 GCA_964441645.1 uncultured Acidobacteriota bacterium | reverse complement strand
CAAAACTCGCCCTAGTAGTCTTGGCTGCCGCCAGTTCGTTTCACGCCAGGGAGGGCGGGTGACGATCTGGCAGGTGCCGGGCCGGGGCAATGCGAGGTATAATTTCGAGCCAAGGAGCCGCCGGGGAACTGTGGGGAGCCCTGACTCCAGTCTGGGTACCGCAGACGCTGTAGAGCGTTACCGCATCCTGCTCGAAATCAACAACACTCTTGTTTCCAATCTGTCCCGCGAAGGCCTGTTCCGGGCGATTTCTCAGACCCTGCGGAAGGCGGTGCCGTTCGACCGGGCGGCGATGTTCTTATTCGACCCGGTGCGGAATGCAGCTTGGCTCTCGGCGATGGAGAGCTGGGGTCCGCCGTCGCTGAATTTTGCTGTAGGCCAGGGGCTGGATCCGAAGGAAAGCCACGTAGGATGGGTGGTCGAACACCGGCGGCCGCTGCGCCGCACCGACCTGGAGCGGGAGCGGGAATTCCCCATCGAGGACAAGATCCTGGCGGAGGGCTTCCGGTCCTTCGTCGTCGTCCCCTTGATGGCGCGAGGCGAAGTGATTGGCACGCTCAACGTCGGCAGCAGGACGCCGGAGCAATACTCCGAGGCTGATACGGCATTCCTGCAAGAGGTGGCGAACCAGATTGCCCTCGCCGTAGAGAACTTGAGGGCCTACGAGGAATTGGCCGCTATCAACCAGGAACTCAATGAGGAAATGGGTCACCGCAAGGAGGCGGAGGAAACGCTGCAAGCAGTGGTCGAAGGCACGGCGGCCGCGACGGGGAAGGATTTTTTCCTGTCTCTCGTGCGCCACGTGGCGGCGGCCTTGCATGTTCGCATCGCTTTTGTCACCGAGTGCCTGGACGACAACAACAAAGCCGTGCGGACACTCGCCTTCTGGAACGGCGGCGATTTCGGCGATAACATTGAATACGATTTGAACCCCACGCCCTGCCTGGCGGTGGTGGCGGGGGACGTTGGATTCCATCCGCAAAATCTTCAGCAGTTGTTCCCGGGGGACACATATTTGTCGGCGCTGCGGGCAGAGTCCTTCCTGGGAGTGCCTATGCAGGATTCCAAGGGGGTAGTGGTGGGCCACCTGGCGGTGATGGACGACAAGCCGATGCCGGAACCGCGCGGGCTTTCCATTCTGCAAACCTTTGCGGCGCGCGCCGGGGCGGAGCTGACACGGCTGCGGGCGGAAGAAAAGCTGCGCGCGGCGCTGGCGGAAGTCGAATCATTGCGCCGTCGGCTGGAGGCGGAAAACGTCTACCTGCAAGAGGAGATTCGCCGCGAGCACAATTTTGTCGAGATGGTGGGGAATAGCCCGGCGCTGCTCGAGGTCTTCCGCCAGGTGGAGAGCGTCGCCCCGACCGACGCCACCGTGTTGATCCATG
>CAYTXK010000369.1:0-917 GCA_964441645.1 uncultured Acidobacteriota bacterium | reverse complement strand
GTGCGCCATGACCGCCCGCTGGTGAAGGTGAATTGCAGCGCCATCTCCGCCGGGCTGGTGGAGAGCGAGCTGTTCGGCCACGTGAAGGGGGCTTTTACGGGTGCGGTGGAGCGGCGCGTCGGGCGCTTCGAGCTCGCCGACGGAGGCACGATTTTTCTTGACGAAGTGGGTGAGCTGCCGCTGGAAACGCAGGTGAAGCTGCTGCGCGTCCTGCAGGAGCAGGAGTTCGAGCCGGTGGGCAGCAGCAAGACGCAGCAGGTGGACGTCCGCATCCTCGCTGCAACAAACCGCGACCTGGAGGCGGCGGTGGCGCAGGGGCGCTTCCGCTCCGACCTGTACTACCGGCTGAACGTCGTGGCGCTTCGCATGCCGCCATTGCGGGAACGGCAGGGCGACGTCCCTTTGCTGGCAATGTATTTCATCGAACGCTATGGCAAGAGGTTCGGCAGGGCAATCGAGCGGGTTTCTCGCGGGACGATGGATCTCTTGCTGCACTATGGCTGGCCCGGGAATGTCCGCGAGCTGCAGAACGTGATTGAGCGCGCCGTTGTACTTTCCCGCGGCAATGAACTCGACCTGGGTCCGGGCCTGCTCCCGGCTGACGCAACCCGCGCGGTGCCAGGCCCGGCGACACCTGTGGCTGGAGTTGCCGGCGGGCCAGCGGCGACGGGGAACACAACTTCACTGGAAGAGGTCGAAAAAAATCACATCATCGCGGTGCTCAAGCGGACGGGCGGAGTGGTTGAAGGCCCCGGAGGGGCAGCGCGAATCCTGAATCTCCACGCCAATACCCTCCGCAGCCGAATGAAGAAGCTGGGCATAAGAAAACCGGACCACGGCATTTCGTAGTTCCACGAAAACCAGCCACCTGAACTCCGGCCCTTGTCACGAAATGTCGTGGGTACCACTTTCAGACT
>CAYTXK010000368.1:0-2316 GCA_964441645.1 uncultured Acidobacteriota bacterium | reverse complement strand
TGGCCCGCCTGGAGCGGCTGCTCCGCCCCGCCGGCTACTTCCGCCAGAAGGCGCGGCGGCTGAAGGGCTTCGTCGCCTGGCTGGAGGCGCGCCACGGCGGCAGCCTCGAGCGGATGTTCGCGCGCCCTACGGACGAACTCCGCGCCGAGTTGCTGGCCCTCGACGGCGTGGGCCCGGAGACCGCGGACTCCATCCTGCTCTACGCCGGCGGCCATCCCGTCTTCGTGGTGGACGCCTACACCCGCCGCATCCTCGACCGCCATAGCATCCTGCCTCTGAACGCTCCCTACGATGAGATCCGCCGGAGCTTCGAGCGCGCCTTGCGCCGCGCCTCCGAGCCACGGCGCAGGGGGCGCAGTCCGCGGCACCCCGTCTCGCGCATGAGTTCGGCCAGAATCACTCCCGCGGCGCGCCGCTACAACCAGATGCACGCCCTGCTGGTCGCTGTCGGACATCAGTACTGCCGCAAATCAGAGGCCCGCTGCGAGCACTGCCCGCTTGCAGCTTTCCTGCCGGGCCACTAGGGAGTGGGTCAGTCTCCGAGAAGTCGTTGTACGGCCAAGTGTCGAGGCTATAATGCCCGCCACCGATGGCGCTCGCGACTGGCACACAACTCGGTCCTTATGAGATCCAATCGCCACTCGGCGCGGGCGGGATGGGCGAGGTCTATCGCGCCCGCGACACCCGCCTGGGCCGCGACGTGGCCATCAAGGTCCTGCCCGAGGCCTTCGCCCGAGACGCGGTGCTCAAGGAGCGCTTCGAGCGCGAAGCTAAGACCATCAGTTCTCTGAATCATCCCAACATCTGCACCCTCTATGACGTCGGCCACCAGGACGGCACCGACTTCCTGGTGATGGAGCTGCTGGAAGGCGAGAGCCTGGCCCAGCGCCTGGCCAAGGGAGCGCTGCCGGTAGCGGAGACGCTGCGCATCGGCATGGAGATGTCGGACGCGCTGGAGCGCGCCCACCGCCAGGGCATCGTGCACCGCGACCTGAAGCCGGGGAACATCGTGCTCACCAAGTCGGGCGCCAAGCTACTGGACTTCGGGCTGGCCAAGCCGCAGGGGCTGGGCACGGGCTCCGGTTCGGCTTTGAGCGGCCTGGCCACCCAGGCCCATCCCACCAGCCCGGTGACCCGCGAAGGCACGGTGATCGGCACCTTCCAGTACATGAGCCCAGAGCAGGTAGAAGGCCGGGAGGCCGACGCGCGCTCCGACATCTTCGCCCTGGGCGCGGTGCTCTACGAGATGGCGACGGGCAAGCGGGCGTTTGAAGGGAAGAGCCAGATCAGCGTCGCCAGCGCGATTCTGGAGAAGGAGCCGGAGCCGATTTCGAAGGTGCAGCCCATGACGCCGCCGGCGCTCGAGCACGTCGTGAAGACCTGCCTGGCCAAGGACCCGGAAGAACGCTTCCAGACGGCGCACGACGTCAGGCTGCAGCTGCGTTGGATCTCGGAGTCAGGCTCGCAGGTGAGCGCGGCACCGGTAGTGCGCCGCAAGCGCAGCCGGGAACGGCTGGCGTGGGTGCTGGCTACTCTGCTCGGCGCGGCGCTGGCCAGCGCGTTTTGGTGGATCAGCGCCCGCTCTTCCAACCAGAGGCAGACGCCGATGCATTTGAGTGTTGCCTTGGCACCTGGAGCCATACCCACCGCGGGTCATTTCAACGACAAGTTTGCGATCTCACCAGACGGCAACTGGATTGTATATGTCGTGGCACGGGGTGGGAGGCAGCAACTGTTCTTACGTCCAATTCGAGAGTCTGAGGGGAGACCGATCGATGGAACGGACGATGCCGGCGTGCCTTTCGTTTCCCCCGACAGCCTGTGGATTGGTTTCCAGTCAGGCAACACATTGAAAAAGGTACCGGTCAGTGGTGGCTCCCCGATTACGATCTGTACTTCGTCGAGCAGACCCGGAGAGGGGGCAGAATTTGTTGGAGGAGCTTGGGGTCCGGATAACACGATCGTATTCGTGCCTCAGTTCAACGCCGGCATCTGGACTGTGTCCGCAAGTGGAGGAACACCGCAGCTTCTGCTGAAGGCCGACGCAGAAAAGGACCGAATTGCGTACACCGACCCACAGTTTCTACCTGATAGCAAGGGCATTCTGTTCACGTTAGTGCCGGGCCGCGCGATGAGAGCGGATGAACAAGACATCGCAGTCCTGGAGCCGGGCACGGCAGAACCCCGCATTTTGATCCGCGGTGGGCACAATGCTCGATACGTTCGCACAGGATATCTCCTGTATGCTCGGGGTGGTGCGTTGCTGGCCGTTCCATTCGATCTTTCCCGGCTCGCCGTGACCGGAACGCCGGTTTC
>CAYTXK010000367.1:0-2318 GCA_964441645.1 uncultured Acidobacteriota bacterium | reverse complement strand
TTCCACTCCAGCACTTTTTTCCAGGGGCGGAACCATTCGAGCTGCGCGGCCATTCTTGCCCAGAAGCGCTCCGGCTGGCGCGCGGCCTGCGCGAAGATTTTGGGGTCGCGGCAGTTGGCCTGCTGGCGGAAAGCCGCCGACGGTTTGTAGAGGCGCTTCTCGTGGAAGAGCGCCGCCAGCCCGCCCTGCGCGACCGGTGGCGGCGGGGCTGGGCTGCCGGCGGCGGAGACTCTCTTTTGTCGGCGGGCTCGACGCTTCATGGTGCAATTCTCGCTTGAGATAAGGTGCCGGAAAGCGGCTATTCTAGTACCGTTCCAACTGATTTCAACTACCTAACACGCAGCATTCTGCCAGCGTCTACCGGGCCGGCTTCTGGTTTGGGTTGGGCGCAAAGAGTTGGAACGGCACTAGCAGAAGCTCTGCGGCAACTGGATTTCTGCGCGCGTCTATGGGAGAATGCGAATTCCCCGCAGGGTAGTCAATTCATTCGGAGAGGAGTATCCCGGTGCAAAAAGAGCGCTCGTTTTCTTCGCCTCGTTTTACCGCGGTCGCGCTGGTACTGGCGGCCGGGCTGTGGCTCTCGGCCGGCGCCGGTTGGGCTCAGAAAGCCGGAGTCAAGCCCAAGCCGCCGGAGAGCAAGCGCGTCGAAGTCAAAGAAACGCTGCACGGGGTCGAGGTTGCCGATCCCTATCGCTGGCTCGAAGACCAGGACAGTCCGGACACGCGCGCCTGGATTGACGCGCAGAACAAGTACACGGAATCGCGGCTGGCCGGCTGGCCCGGGCGCGCGGCGCTCAAGAAGCGGCTGACGGAGCTGCTCAAGGTTGACGTCATCGGCGTGCCCACGGCGCGCGGCGGGCGCTACTTCTTCACGCAGCGCAAGGCCGACCAGGACCTGCCGGTGATTTACGTGCGCCAGGGAATGCACGCCCAGGACGAGGTGCTGATTGACCCGCACCCGATGAGCGCCGACCACCGCACTTCGGTTTCGCTGCTCGAAGTCAGCCAGGACGGGACGCTACTGGCCTACGGCATCCGCCAGGGGGGCGAGGACGAAGTGGCCATCCGGCTGATGAACGTGGACACGCGGAAGGACTTGCCCGACCAGCTTCCCCGGGCGCGCTACTTCGGCTTGTCGCTCAAGCCGGACCAGAGCGGCCTCTACTACACGCGCTTCGAGAAGCAAGGCCCGCGGGTGTATTACCACGCCCTGGGCACCGATCCCGGCAGCGATAAGCAAATTTTCGGCGAGGGCTACGGGCCGGAAATCATTATTGACGTGAACCTCTCCGAGGACGGCCGCTATCTGGTGCTGGAGGTGGCGCGCGGCGCCTCTTCCGACCAGAGCGAAATTTATTTTCAGGATTTGGCCAAGGGCGGGCCCCTCCGGCCCATCGTAAAGGATGTGGAGGCGTATTTTTCACCGCGCCTCGGGGGCGACCGCCTTTATCTGCACACCAACTGGGAGGCGCCGAACTGGCGCGTGGTGGCGGTGGACTTCGAGAAGCCGAAGCGCGAGAACTGGAAGACGGTGGTGCCGGAAAGCGATTCGGTGATCGAGAGCGTGTCGCTGGCGGGCGGCAAGATTTTTGTCACCACTCTCGAGAATGTTCGTTCGGTGGTCAAGGCCTACAGCCCCGAGGGGGAGCCGCTCGGCAAGGTGGCGCTGCCGGGCCTGGGCTCGGTGAGCAGCTTCAGCGGCCGCTGGGGCTCGAACGAAGCTTTCTATTCCTTCACCTCCTTTCACATCCGCACCAACATTTACCGCTACGACGTGGCGCAAGGAACCCAGGAACTTTGGGCGCAGGTGAAGGTGCCGGCCGACACCAGCAAGTTTGCTGTTCGCCAGGTCTGGTACGAGTCGAAAGACCGCACGCTCGTCCCGATGTTTCTCGTTCACCAGAAGGGAATTCGCCTCGATGGCTCGCACCCGACGCTGCTGACCGGCTACGGCGGCTTCAACCTCAGCCTAACGCCGACCTTTTCCTCGCTGGCGGTGGCCTGGGTGGAGCGCGGAGGCGTCTACGCCGTGGCCAACCTGCGCGGCGGCAATGAATTCGGGGAAAAATGGCACCGGGCCGGCATGCTGGAGAAGAAGCAGAACGTCTTTGATGACTTCATCGCCGCCGCGGAGTGGCTGATCGAGAACGACTACACGCGCCCCTCCAAGCTCGCCATTCGCGGCGGCTCGAACGGCGGCTTGCTGGTCGGCGCCGCACTCACGCAGCGCCCCGAGCTCTTCCAGGCCGTGATCTGCAATTATCCGCTGCTCGACATGCTCCGCTACCAGAACTTCCTGGTGGCGCGCTTCTGGGTGC
>CAYTXK010000366.1:0-2347 GCA_964441645.1 uncultured Acidobacteriota bacterium | reverse complement strand
ACGACTACGATAACTGGGCGCCCCGCGTCGGGGTGGCTTACGACTTGACCGGCAATGGCAAGACCATTGTCCGCGGCGGCTTGGGTTGGTACTACACGAATATCCCGACCATCTTCATGGCCGAAATCCTCAGCGGGGTCGGCCAGCGCGGCAACGTTACCTTTATTCCCTTCTTCGGCTCCACGACCGACTTGCTGGGCTTCGGGCTCAGCTATCCCGACCTGTTGCCCTCGGCCGCCGCCCCGCCCGATTTTTGTACTTTTGAGCAGTCTCTCGATCCGGGGACCGTCTGCAACAACGTCCTTCCCCCGCCGCAGATACGCTATGCGGATCCAAGCTTGGAGAGTCCCCGTGTCTTCAACTTCCAGGCCGGGGTGGAACGCGAGTTTTTCCCCAATTTCAGCGTGTCCGCCACCTACACGTACAATCGCTCCGACGACCTGCGCATCGGCGCCTTCTTTGAGAACCGCTACGACCGCAATCACCTCCCCCCCGACGATGCCAGCGACTTTGACCAATTTGGGCGCACCCTGGGCGTGCACGACCGCGGCCATCTCGACCCCACACTGGGACAGGTCGACGCGCTCACCAGCTTCGGCCGGGCTCGCTACCATGCCTTCATCTTCCAGGCCAAGAAGGCGATGAGCAACCACTATCAGTTCGGCATCAACTATACCTGGTCAACGAATAAGGACAACGTGACCAGCGACCGCGACGCCGACTCCGTCTTCCCGCCCTCCGACCCCTTCAACCTGGACATTGACTACGGCCGCGGCCAACTCGATGTCCGTCACCAGTTGTCTGCCTATCTCTACGCCCAGCTTCCGGGCAAAATTGACGTCAGCACGCAGTTCCGGGCCCGCAGCGGGCTCACGTTCCCTGCGTACAACGGCCTTTGCGGTGTCCCCGATCCGGATCTCGACGGGATCGGAGACTTCGATACCAATCGCGACCACAACTGCGGCTCCTTCGTGGCTTCCTACGAAGCCGACCGTCCGGTGGTAGCTAGCGGGCTCCTCCCGCGCTATGCCGCCCGCCAGCCCAGCTTCAGCACCTGGGACGTTCGTGTGGGACGGGATTTCGGCACAGAGCGGGCCATGGTGCGCCTAACTTTTGAAGTTTTTGACCTGCTCAACGATCACAACGCCTTCTGCGCCTCCGGTATCGGGGATAGCAACGTATTTGGAGATTCTAACTTCCGCTGCGCCGCAACGGGATTGGACAGACCGGGCGAGAGAGGTACGGGCAGTTTGAGCACGCAGTTCGGCGTGAAGTTCATTTTCTAGTGCCGTTCCAACTTTTTGCGCCTAAACCCCAGCCGAAGCGCGGCGTGACATCTCCTGCAAAGAAAGCCTGCGCCATTAGTTGAAACTAGTTGGAACGGTACTAGCCGCGGCACCAAGCGGCTTGAGCTAAGCCCGTTGCCCTCCGGGGGCAACGGGCTTATTCTTTTCTTCTTATGCTCTTGGCGGCGTTTGCGCTCTGGCTGGTTCTCACCAATCAACCAATCAACCAGTCAACCAATCAACCAGCGTCCGCCGCCAATCAACCATCCTTTGAGGCCGCTTTCGAGCGGGGCTTGACGGCCCTGGCTCAAGGCGACCTCAACACCGCCCAGGCCGCCTTCGAAGAAGCCCAGCGGCTCAACCCGGCGAACGCGGTGGTCTATTTCCACCTGGGGCAGATTCACGCGCAGCGCAAGCACTACCGCGAGGCCCTGGCGGGCTTCCGGCAGGCCATCGAGCATGACCCCGCGCAGCCACGCTTCACGTTCCGCCTGGCGGCGCTCTACATCGAGCTCCAGCGCTTCCACGATGCGCAGGAGCTTCTAAAGGGTTTCTTAGCGCGTTCCCCTGACGATGCCGAAGCCTATTTCTTGCTGGCCCGCGCCGCCGAAGAACAGGAGGCCCACGGAGAGGCGGAGCAACACCTGCGACGCTACCTCGAGCTGCGTCCCGGCGACCCCAAAGGCCTGGCCGAGCTGGGTGTGGCCCTGCAAGCCGCCGGAAAATTCTCCCAGGCGGAGGCATTTCTCCAGCAGGCGATCGAAAAAGACCCCGCCAACGGGGCCGCTCACTTCAATCTGGCCCTGCTGTACAGCCGGCGGGGCGAGGACGCCAAGGCGCGTGCGCTCTTCGAGGCGGCCGCCCGCCTGCTTCCCAATGACCCCGAAGTGCAGTTCCGCCTCGGCGACGAACTGGTGCGCTTGGGAGAATCCGAACCGGCCGAGCGCAGTTTCCGCCGTGCCTTGGAGTTATCACCCGAGAATACGAAGGCGCAATACGCGCTGGGGATGTTGCTGCGCCGGCAGGGGCGGGAGGAAGAGGCGGCGAAAGTTCTCGCGGAC
>CAYTXK010000365.1:0-2349 GCA_964441645.1 uncultured Acidobacteriota bacterium | reverse complement strand
CGTAGCTTTCGAAAACGTCGGCGGCCATGCCGGCGCAGTCGCCCACGTTGTCGCCCACGTTGTCGGCGATGACGGCGGCGTTGCGCGGGTCGTCTTCGGGAATCCCTTTCTCCACTTTGCCGATCAAGTCGGCGCCTACGTCGGCTGCCTTGGTGAAGATGCCGCCGCCGATGCGCATGAAGAGAGCCGCCAGCGAGCCTCCGAACCCGAAGCCCACCAGCACCTTCATGGAGTGCTCGGCAAAGAGCAGGAAGATGATGGTGGCGCCCAGCAACCCGAAGCCCACCGTGAACATCCCCGACACTGCTCCCGCCCGAAAGCCCAGCTCGAGCGCCCCGGCGTAGCCGTTCAGCGCCGCCGCGGCCGTGCGCGTATTGGCTTTGACCGCCAGCCACATGCCCACGTAGCCGGCTCCGTAGGAGGCCAGCACGCCCATGAAGAACGCCACGGCGATGCCCAGGGGCAGCGGCAAGGCCGCCCCTTCGGGCGTGACCGGATACACCGGGCGATAAATCAGCCACAGCACCACGGTGAGCGCCACGACGAACAGGATCATGGTGCGAAACTGGCGGCCCAGGTAGGCCATGGCGCCTTCTTCGATGGCGGCGCTGATCTCGCGCATGCGCTCGGTGCCGGCCGGCTGGGCGAGCACCTGCCGCACCAGGTAATAGCCGTAGCCGAGCGCGATCAGCGCCGAGGCCAGCACGCCCCACAGGATGAGCCAGTCGTTCCCGCTCAGGTGAGGTAGAACGATGTCACCTTCGCCGGCCCAGGCCGGCGCGGCCAGCATCAAAGTAAACAGGATGACAACCGCGCGAACCATCAGCTTTTTCATCCGCTCGAAACCGGGAGACAATAAAATCGCCGCGACGCCGGGTAAGAACGTGCGGCCTGCCCTCGATGGAAGCCGCTATTCTATAGCAGGTAGTCCCATCCGACAAGGCGGGCTCGCCGGGGCGGGCAGGGTGGCTTGTCGCCCGCCGGCCGCTTGCATAGAATACTGACCCTTGCGGAACCTGCTGCTCTCGTCGCTCCTCGCCGTGCCTCCGGCCCTGCCCGATTGGCTCCAGGGTCTCCTGGCCAAGCTCCCCGGCTGGGTGCAGTCGCTCATCATCAGCCTGATCGGCACCGCGGGCGGTTGGGGCTTGCTGGTGATTGCTTTCATTGACTCTTCCTTCGGCACGCTGCCCATCATCAACGACGCTCTGGTCATCGCATTGTCCTTGCAACACCCGGAGAGAATGCTTTTCTATGTCACCATGGCCACGCTGGGCTCGGTGCTCGGCTGCACGACGATTTTTTATTTGGCGCACAAAGGTGGAGAGGTGGCCTTGCAGAAGAGAATGAGCCCGCAACAAATCGAGCGCCTGCGCGGCTGGTACGAGCGAAACGAATTCCTGACCGTGGCTGTCCCCGCGCTGCTGCCGCCCCCGACTCCGTTCAAACTCTTCGTGCTGGCGGCGGGAGTTTTTCAGGTGCGCCTGCGGTATTTCCTCGTCGCGCTGGTCGTAGGCCGTGGGCTGCGGTACCTCATGTGGGGCCTTCTGGCCGTCCGCTACGGCGACCAGACCATCGTCTTCCTGCGCAGCAATTATCTTCAGATCTCGGCCGTCGTCTCCGTCCTGATGCTGGCCGTGTGGCTGACGGTTCGGCTGGTGGATCGCTATCGTAACCGGCGCTCGGAGGCGGTCAGCTAACTTTAGCGCCCGCCTTCTTCTCCCGGTCGCCCCCAGAGAATGGCCTCCCGCTCCACCTCCAGCTCGCTCGTCAGCTCAATCCAGGCGAGGAAGCGCCGTGCGTCGGGCCGGCGGGCGACCTCGCGCAGGTCTTGGAGCCGGACGTGCCAGCCGCCGCCGACCGCGGGGACGATTTCGATGTGGGGAAAACGCGCCCAGGCGAGAAAAGTCGCGGCCGTCTCGGTGTCGAGCGCGCGGTCGAGGGCGCGCGAAGCGCCCGGTTTGTAGAAGGTGTTGAAAGACTCGAGGGGCCGCTGGCGGTCCAGCAGATTGACGGGCGCGACTTCGTAGGTGGTGTCGGTTTCCACCACGCCTCGCCATCGATAGGGATTCAGCGGCGCGGCGTAGGCGGCCGAGCGCAGGGGCGTGCGGTCGCGATAGAGGCGGGAGTCGAGTTGCGTAACCGCTTCGTCGTGCTGGCTGGCTGTCGCTGCGGCCAGCGCCAGCGAGGCCGTCAGGGCTGCCGCCGCCCCCCAGCGCGGCGCCCGCGGCCTGCGGCGCGCGCCGATTTCTTCGTGAATCAGCGCAAACAAGGCCGGAAGCGCCAGGCCTAAGAGCAGAAGCGCTATAAGCGCCGGTTCGGTGAAGGAAAACCAGTCGAGCGCGTAGCGTG
>CAYTXK010000364.1:0-2352 GCA_964441645.1 uncultured Acidobacteriota bacterium | reverse complement strand
GTTGCCGCGGATGCAGGCCTCGCCCGTGCCCACATAAACCACGTTGGGATCAGATTCGGCCACGGCGATGGCGCCGATGGAGGAGGTGCCCTCGTGGTCGAAGAGCGGAGTCCAGTTGCCGCCGCCGTCGGTGGACTTCCACACCCCGCCGGCCACCGCGCCGAAGTAATAGACGCTGGGCTGCCCGACCACGCCCGTCACCGCCAGCACGCGCCCGCCGCGGAAGGGCCCCACCAGCCGCCACTTCATGTCCTTGAACAGGTTTTCGCTGTACTGCTGCGCCCCGGCCGCCGCGCAGAGCATCACCACCACCGCCAGAAAGCGGGCTGCAAACATTGCCATCCGTCGAGTCGTCATGATTCCGAGGCCTCCGCTGAAATAAAAGCAAAACATCTTACTCCGGAGGAAGGAAAAATCCAGCGGGGGGCGGTCGCGCTGGTAGGGAGCAGCCTTGAGTTTCAGGCTTTGTAAATTCGTTCCAGTTCGCAGCATTGCCCTGCCGGATCGAAAAGAATCCGGAAGTGCTCAAAGAAGCCCTTCATTCCCAGAACTCCAGCCAGGGGCAAACTCTTGCTAAAACCAGCGCGCATTTCGATGATTCCGCCTGGCGCGTGCAGGTGAATGTCATGGAGATAGGTTGCAGTAGGCCCAGCAATCCCCATCGTTTGTTCCTCCGGCCCCTTCTCGATCTCTAGACCGATAAACTCCCCGATACTGGCATGGAAGATGCACCGCGACGCTCCGGAATCAATGGCGGCCTCGAATCTCTTCGTTCGCGGAGAGTTCTCCTTAGGGAGCGCGATTTGGACGTTGAGCGTAGCAGACCAAAGAATTCCACCGTGCGGGTCGGGGAATTCCTTGTAAGGGACTCTGAACGTGTACGGATGGCCTTTTTCGGTCACACAGACAGAGGAAGCCAGCGAGCGGGGGTCTTGAGAATCAAAGGATCACTCACACCCGCCTTTTCGCTGTTCGCGACAACTTCCTTGTACGAAGCGCCGGTCGCTACAATCTTGCCTTCATCCTCGGACAGCGCAATCCAAGTGTCCAACGGCGCAGCGCGAAGAAGCTCCAACCGTGGCGTGACAGTGGTTGCCATTGGCAAATTCTCCTAAGGATATAGACGATTCAGGCTACCTGATGGTTTCCGCAAAAACAAGATTACCCTTAAGTGACAGCCTGCAAGCCTTTTGTATTCAGTAAGTCTTACCAAACTCACCTGCCCCTGGGGTCGCAGGCAGAGCGCTATCCGTCGAGTCATCACGATTCCGAGGCCTCCGCTGGAAGAAAAGCAAAACATCTTACTCCGGGGGAGGGGAAAGTCCAGCGGGGGGCGCACAGGGCCAATTTCCTCGGGGGTTGCCCACCCTTGTCGCGCTCTTCGGCATCGCCGCCAGAAAGCGGGCGGCATGCGTTCATGACTTCTTGGCAACACCCGAGCAGAATTCAGCGGCAGAGAATCCTGACTGCCGAATCATGCTTTTCATGAGCCTGGGACTGAATCCGTTGCTCTTGTTCATGTCCACGGTTACGAAGGCTCGTATCCGTCCAGCATCAGCGGGGCGCTCATAGTGGGCATGGGAGCCCGTGGTGCGTTTGTGGACAAACCCCAGAGCTTCGAGGTTGGAACACACTTCTCTTGGCTTCAGCGCTGGTAGCTTGTGTCCCATTCATTGACAGCAGACTTGTCCTGCCTTCACCGTATAGTGGCAGGGAAAAGTCTGCTCGTGCTGGCGGTCGAAAACGCTCCGAATCCTTGCCCCTAGATCCCGGAAGTGATACCGAACACGATGAGACAGCGGAGATGGGCGAGGGACTAGGCCCTTGGTTTCCGCCTTCTCGTGGCCACCGAAGACGGCGGAGAGATACCCAAACACGGCCTCTTGCAGGCCGCCGATTGCTTCCTCTGGAGTTTGCCCTTCCGAAAGTAGATCTAGGTCTATACACTCTGCAACATAGAGATCCTTGCCAGCGCGGTAGTAGAAGCAGCGCAACTTGACCTCTTGTCCACAATCAGCGCACGTAAGGATAGGCTCGGCAATCATTGGCGCTCCGCACCGTGAGCAATAGCGGACTTGGCGAGGGTCGGTCATTTTCTCCGGGCGGCTTGCGTTGCTGTTGTTTGGGATGACTTCAGTTGGCATCTGGTTGTCCTTTCCAGATGACGCGCGGGGACTTGTATTTGGCGGACATTGTACTACCTGATGTCAAGTAACTTAATGGTTAACTCACCTCCTATGTTACTAGAGGAGGGGGCAAGAGTGAAAGGGCGCTCTGCGCGGCTTGGGTGGGTGCCGTTGCTACTCTGGGAAGTCGAGATTGAACTCCCACCCTTCGCCAAAAACCGGGCGA
>CAYTXK010000363.1:0-2359 GCA_964441645.1 uncultured Acidobacteriota bacterium | reverse complement strand
CAAGCAGAACCCCAGCTCGCCAGTTTCCACGGCAACCCATTCCCGCTTCGCACTTCAATCAGCGGCACCTCCCGGATTTCACTGCCGTTGACCAGCAGGCTCCACGTTTCGTTCCGAGTGCTTTCCTTGACCGGACGCGTGGCTTCCTGGTTGGCCACCAGCGGCGAGTAGGTGATTACGGACTCCTCCGGGTCTGGCTGTTCCCCGTCGCCGCGCGCCCTGAAGAAAAAGGCTGCGGCAGGAACGCGTGACCGCCCGGCAAACAAAACCTCGGCAAGGTTGGCAAAATTGGCGACCGTACGGACGCGGTGCCGTTTCAGGAAGGCGGCCCTAAAGCAGCGGGACGGGTCTTCGAAGAGGCACATTGCGGGCAGCAACAACGCACACTCGCCGTCTTTCTGGAGGAAACGCGGACACGACCAAGCGAAGGCCTGGGCCAGTTGGTTGCCTCCGATTGGAAGTGCCCCCGCGTTGGTCTGCATCCATTTCCAGGCATTCTCGTCTTTTGGATCAAGCTTCGCTGGGTCGAGCCGCTTCCACGGCGGATTGCCGACTACCCAATCGAAACGCCGGTGCCCCAGCGTCTCAGAAATAGGCGGCTTCCGCGAAAAGAAGTCGGCGCAGAAGATGTTCTCGCCGCGCAACGCAGGCAGCTTGAAGCGCGGGTTCTTCTCGAGGTCCGGAGGCTCGACATAGTCCAGCAGCGTCAGCAGAAGGCTCAGTTCCGTCACGCTGCAGGCGTCGGCGTCGTAGTCCACGCCGTAGATGCTTTGCTGCAAAAGCTCTTTCAGTTGGTAGGGCGCCGGCTTGTCGGCGGCGGGCTGGAATTCCCTCTCGATGAGCCGACGATAGGATTGAACAAGGAACGCGCCGGACCCGCAGGCGGGGTCGAAGACCTTCATGCCTTTCTTGAGCGGGTGCCGCTCCTCCAGTTCGGAGAGCATGAAATTCACGACTGGGAGCGGCGTGTAATAGGCGCCGGCTTTACGCCCTCGCGTCGGCTCATCCTTGTCGATGCCTTCGGGGTCGGCATCGGGCGCGTGGAGGAATTGTTCGTAAATCATCGAGAGCGTCTCGATGGGAATGTAAGAGAAGTCGTAAGCCTGGAAGTCGAGGTGCAACTGCCACGCGGCGTCGCCGATGATTTCGTCGCCAGCGAACGTGCCGGCCACGCGGCGGATATGATCGTCCGTGGGAGCGTCACGACCGTGCAGTTTCAACTCGAAGACTCGACCGTTGAGCCAGTCCTCAAGCCGCTCCGTGACAGCCCTGAGACCCGCACGGTTGGCCGCACGACCGAAGACCGTGTGCCGGGGAAGACCCCAACTCTCCATTTTCCGGGGCGAGAGAATCTCGCGGTCTCTTAGGTAGTGCAAATAGACGTACTTGCCGATGAGCGCGTGTGAGACTTCCTTGGGCAGTTTTCCGTGCTTTTGCAGCCAGGCGTCGAGGCTCTGGAGATCCTTTAGCAAGTTCCAATAAACGCGGTGCTGCGGCGTGACCTTGGAACCCCAGGTCTTCCAGATGCGCCCCTCGTCAATAGACGCGGCTTGGAACACGTCCACAAGGCTGCCGATCTGATTGAAAGAGGTGAGTTGCTGCAAGATCCCCTCGGTGGCTCCCTGCTTGGACCGGCGGTACCGGAAGCCAGAGTAGAGCTTGACACCACTCCGTGTGTGAACCAGCACGAAGGGGACGACATCCTGATTCCAGACCAATCGGTGCAAATCGTCAGCCGCGCGCTCAGTGCCCGCCTCGCAGACATACACAATCGGGACGACTTGGCCGCTAGGATCGGGGGACCGAAGCGAATAGACCCCGTGCAGCCGACAGGGTTCTTGGGCCGCGTGGCGGAAGATGTGGCCGAAGTCGGGCGCGCAATCGAAGGCTTCATCGCCCCGCCGAAGGAAATTCGGCGAGCCGCTGTAGCCCAGTTTTTCGAGCAGCGACTTCAGGTTCATGGTCAATCTTCGGCGTATTGAAACCCAATCTGGCCTACTGTGCAACAGGTCCCGTCAGTTTGGCGACCACAGTTTCTCAGCAGCGAGACGTCTACCTGCGAGAAGAATTGCGGGCAAAACTCGGTATGCTCATTCAACGCACGGTTGCCACCGAGCCGGACGACCACCATATCGAGACTCGGGACGCCAGCTATGATTTAGCGGACACGGACTGAACGGGTTCACCATTTCACATCTTCCTTTGCGCAAGCCGATCAGAGCGTCCAGCCCGCGCGGTATTCCGGCCGGATGTATTGCTGGGCTGAGGCGACATTGACGGCCTTGAGGTTGGGGCGATCCCAGATCAGTCGCGGGCCGGTTCGCAGCGCGACGTTGCCCAACAGGAGGGCTTCCGTCAC
>CAYTXK010000362.1:0-2392 GCA_964441645.1 uncultured Acidobacteriota bacterium | reverse complement strand
CACCGTCAGCCGACCGTCGCCCTGATAGTGCGCCAGCGTGGAATGCGGCTCGAGCGCGGCGTGGGTCACTTCGCTGCAAAAGAAGCGCTCGCTGCGCACCACGGCCGATTGCGCCAGCGCTTCCTCCACGTTGCCGAACTGATGGTGGTATTCCTTTTCGATGTTCTGCGGGCGGTCGTCGTGAATCCAGTTAGCTTCCGCCTTCATAGCCACGAGTGGGTCGAAATAAGCCGGAAGACTTTCGTAGTCAACTTCAATCAGCCGCAGCGCTTGCTCGGCCTCTTCCTCGGAGACCGCCGCCACGCCGGCCACGTTGTCGCCGATGTAGCGCGCCTTATCCACCGCGAACACGGCCTCGTCGTGGCCGATGGGCAAGATGCCGTACTTGTTGGGGAAGTCGCGCCCGACCACCACGGCCTTCACGCCCGGGAGCGCCTCGGCTTTGCTGGTATCTATCGAGCGAAGGCGCGCGTGCGGGTGCGGGCTGTGCAGGATTTTCCCCACCAGCATTCCCGGCAGCGCCAGGTCGTCGGTGTAAAGCGCCGCGCCGGTGACATGGGCACGCGCTTGCCGATGATAGAGAAGTCAGCCACGGTTAGCTCCTCACCGGCTCGGCTTCGACTGGCGCCGGCTGCAATTTGCGCAGCGCGTGCTCGATGGAGGCATAAATCTGCATGTAGCCCGTGCAGCGGCAGAGGTTGCCAGAAAGCGCCTCGGCAATCTCTTCACGAGTGGGATTGGAGTGCCGCGCCAGCAGCGCCCGGGCCACCAAAATAATTCCCGGCGTGCAGTAGCCGCACTGCGCGCCGCCCTCGACGCAGAAGCCTTCTTGCAGCGGATCGAGCTTCCCGCCCCGCGCCACGCCTTCGATGGTTGTGATCTCCGCCTCTTGGTAGGAAGCGGCCAGCATCACGCAGGACAGCATCGGCACGCCGCCCACCAGCACCGTGCAGCAACCGCAACTCGAATCGTCGCAGCCGCGCTTGGCCCCTGTCAGCCGCAGGTCTTCGCGCAAGGTGTCGAGCAGTAGCTTATTTGCCGGCACGGCCACCTCGTGCCGCTCACCGTTGATGCGAAGGTGAATCAGCTCTTTGTCCATTGCTAGTGCCGTTCCAACTGTTCTCGACTATTGCCGCGCAGCGTTATGCGCGCATTTCTCCCCTGGGAAAGTATCGTGCAGAGCTTATCGCGAAATAGTTGGAACGGCACTAGCGCCCCACCCAGGCCGGACGACGCCGCTCGAGAAAAGCTTGGACGCCTTCCCGCGCATCTTCGGTTTTCATCAGACTCTCGAGATAAAGTTTTTCCGTCTCTTCCAAAGCGCGCTCGAAATCCAGCCCGCCCGAGCGCAAAACGGCGCGGCGGGCGAGCGGCAGTACCGCCGGGCTTTGCTCGGATAAAATCCGCAGCAGCCGGGCAACGCTCGCCTCCAGCTCGCCTTCGCCCACCAGCCGCGTGACCAACCCGAGGGCGAGCGCTTCTTCCGCCGGCACCTTCCGCCCGCTGAGAATAATATCCAGCGCGCGCCGCGGCCCCACCAGCATCGGCAGGGTTACGGCCGCCACAGGAGGGAAGCAACCCAATTTAATTTCCGGCTGGCCGAACTGCGCCGTGTGCGTGGCGATCACAAAATCGCAAAAAGTGGCCAGTTCCATCCCGCCGCCCAAGCAATAGCCGTGCACAGCCGCCACCGTAATCCATTCGGAGTTCCACAGCTTGCGGAAGACGCGGTGGAAGCGCCCCAGCATTTCGGCGATGCGCTCGGGCGTGTGGTCGTGCACTTCGGCGCCGGCCGAGAATCCGCGCTCGCCCCGCCCGGCAAAAACCAAAAACCGCAGATGCGGCGGCCCGGGGAGTGAATCGAGCGCTTCGTTCAGCTCGCCCAGCAGGGGAATATCCAGCACGTTCAGCGGCGGCCGATTCAACCACAGGCGCGCCACCGCCCCGTCGCGCTCGATCTGAACCAGGGCGGGCTCGCTCATGCCTAGTGGGCTCGCGTGCTGGCTTTCTTCTCCTCGACCCAATTCCCTTCTTCGAAAATGGCGGCGAGTTGCGCCAGGTCATCGCCGCCGGGGAGAACTTCCTGGCGGTGCTTCTGAAAATCCTCAGGCGAGAGCCGCTCGCCCGTGACGCTGTAGGGCTGGTTGGCGTACGTGCCGATGCGGCGATTGAATTTCAGGTCGGGCACCGCGAGCTGGGGCTGGTCCTCGGGGATGAGCTTGTTCAGTTGGTCGAGCAGCATCGCCACTTCCTGTTGGTAGAGCTCGCGGCTGTGCTCGTTCAAGTGTTCTTTGTCAGCGGCCTCGCGGTTGGCGTGTTCATCGTAGCGGCCCTTCAGGCCCCACACGTAGAACCAGTGCGCGGAGGTCGAGTGGTCCACCCCGAAGAGGTC
>CAYTXK010000361.1:0-2397 GCA_964441645.1 uncultured Acidobacteriota bacterium | reverse complement strand
AGGCCCTCGAACGCTTCCGCCGCGAAGCCCGCGCCGCCTCCGCCCTCGACCATCCTCACATCTGCACCATCTATGAAATTGGCGAGCACGAGGGTCAGCCCTTCATCGCCATGCAATACCTCGAAGGCCAGACCCTCAAGCAGCGCATCAGCGGCAACCCCATGCCCGCCGACCAACTGGTTCGCGTGGGCCTGCAGACGACCGAAGCGCTGGAGGCGGCCCACGCCAAAGGCATCATCCACCGGGATATCAAACCCGCCAACATCTTCCTGACCCAGAGCGGCCAGGCCAAAGTGGTGGATTTCGGCCTGGCCAAGTGGCAGCCGCGGGCCGACGAAGCCACCGCCATGGCCACGCTCACCGAAGTCGGCGCCGTCTCCGGCACCCTTCCTTATATGGCCCCCGAACAGTTGCGCGGCCGGCCGCTCGACCCCCGCACCGACCTCTACGCGCTGGGGGGCGTGCTCTACGAGATGGCCACCGGCCAGCGCCCCTTCCGGGAAGAATTGGCGACACAGTTGACCGATGACATCCTGCACAAGCCCCCCGCCCCTCCCACTCGGCTGAATCCCGATCTACCGGCAGAGCTCGAACGAATCATTCTGAAGTGTTTGGAGAAGGACGCGGAGAACCGCTACCAGTCGGCGAAAGAGTTGGCGGTGGACCTGCGGCGGCTGGCCGCGCCGGCCGCCACACTCCTCGCGCCGAGCCCCCAGGCCACTGCCTGGGGGAGATCATGGCAGCAGTGGGGCATGGCGGCCGCTGCCCTGAGCGTGCTCCTGACCGTGCCCTGGGCCTTGAACGTCGGCGGCGTACGCGACCGGCTGCTGCGCAAGCCCGGCTCGCCTCGCATTGAGTCGATTGCTGTGTTGCCGCTGGAGAACTTGTCCGGCGATCCCGAACAGGAATATTTCGCCGACGGCATGACCGAGGCGCTCATCACCGATCTGGCGCAGATCGGGGCGCTCAAGGTGATCTCGCGGACCTCCGTCATGCGGTACAAGGGAGCGCGCAAGCCCCTGCCGGAGATCGCCAAAGAGTTGAACGTGGACGCGGTGGTGGAAGGCTCGGTCTTGCGGGCCGGCCAGCGGGTGCGGATTACCGCCCAATTGATTCACGCCTCCACCGACACGCACCTCTGGGCGCAGAGCTACGAGCGCGACCTGAAGGATGTGCTGGCCTTGCAGGACGAAGTGGCCCGGGCGATTGCCGGTGAGATCAAGGTAAAGCTGACCCCGCAAGAAGAGGCTCGGTTGAGCCACGCCCGGCCGGTGGACCCCGAAGCCCACGAAGCCTATCTGCGCGGGGTGTATCACCTGGACAGGGTGACTTTGCAGGACTTCCGCAAGGCTATCGAGTACTTCCAACAGGCACAGGAAAAAGATCCGGCCTATGCACCAGCTTACGCGGGCTTGGCGGACGCCTACGCTTCCCTGGTCGTGTTCGGAGGCCTCGCCCCGCGGGAGGGGTTTCCGAAGGCGGAGGCCGCGGTGACAAAGGCGCTGGCGCTCGACCCCGGCCTCGCTCATGCCCACAGTGTGCTGGCCACCAATCGCCGCGATTATGACTGGGACTGGCCCGCAGCCGAGAAGGAGTTCCGACGCGCGCTGGAGCTCAGCCCCGGCTACGCCCGGGCGCACTGGATGTATGCCATCCTCTTGATGATCGTGGGGCGATTCGACGAGGCCCAGCGAGAAATCGAACAGGCGCGGCGCCTCGACCCGGTCAATCCGGGAATCAGCAATGACCAAGCGTGGCTTTATTACCTTCTGCGGCGCTACGACCGGGCCACGGAGCTGTATCGCAAGAACACTGAACTCGACCCGGCTTTTATGATGTCCCACCGCGAATTGGGAATCGTCTACGCCCAGCGGGGGAGGTTCAAAGAAAGCCTGGCCGAATTCCAGAAAGCGCTGGCGCTCGGCCGAGAGCCCAACACGGTGACGGACCTCGCCTATGCCTATGCCCTGGCCGGCAAGAAAAGCGAAGCCAGAAAACTCCTCGCTGAGCTAACACACCCCGACGAACAGGCCCTAGTGTATCTCGGCCTGGGCGAGAAAGAAGCTGCTCTTCGCTCCCTGGAAAAAGCCTTCCAGGAACGCTCGCCTTATATGCTCTGGCTCAAAGTGGATCCCCGCTTTGACCCGCTGCGGGATGACCCGCGCTTCCAAGCCCTGCTGCGGCGCATGAACTTCCCCTAAATCCTGGCGGCCAAACCACAATAAACTGGGCCTCTAGGTGTATCCTAATGAGTAATGATCGGGCGGCAGATCTCCCACTATCGCATCCTGGAGAAGCTGGGGGGCGGTGGGATGGGCGTAGTCTACAAGGCTGAGGATACCCAACTCGGTCGTTTCGTGGCCTTGAAGTTCCTCCCCGAAGACTTGGCCTTCGACC
>CAYTXK010000360.1:1694-2430 GCA_964441645.1 uncultured Acidobacteriota bacterium | reverse complement strand
CGGGCTAAGGCCTGCGCCGTCCGCCGCCGCCACAGGCGGTCGAGCGACAACGAGAGCAGATGGTTGAGAAAGTCGTAGCGGGGCGCGATGCGGGTGAACATCTCCTGCACGGCGCGCGCGGCCTGCTTTTCTTCCGAGGTGCCTTCGGGGCGGGTGCCGGGGAGCGGAGGAGGGCGGTTCATCGCGTTGGTAGGGCGGCTGCAAGCCCGCGCAGGGCTGCGAGCACGTCCCGGCGCGGGATGCCGCTCACAATCTCAACCCGGCCGATGCGCCGGGGCACGACGAACCGAAGCTCGCCGCCGCGCTTTTTCTTATCGGCGAAGAGCTGGCGGTAGATTTGCTCCGGCGTCCACGGGGGGAGGGCGGGACGCCGCCCGACCGCGTCAATCAGGCGGAGGATGCGAGCGGCTTCGGCCGGCGGCAGCCGCTTGAGCCGCAGGGCAAGCCGCGTGGCGGCCACCATCCCCCAGGCTACCGCTTCGCCGTGCCGGAAAGTTCGATAGCCGCCCAGAGTCTCGAAGGCGTGGCCAAAAGTGTGGCCGAAATTGAGCACCTGCCGCAGATGGGCCTCGCGCTCATCGCGGCTGACGATGCGCGCTTTGAGGTGCATGGCGCGCACGAGCGCGGTTTGCAGGGCACGTGGCTCCCGTGCCCGCACGGCCAGCAGCTTCTTTTCCAGAAAGCCAAAGAGAAACGGGTCGCCTACCACGGCGCATTTCACCACTTCGTAGAGGCC
>CAYTXK010000360.1:0-1684 GCA_964441645.1 uncultured Acidobacteriota bacterium | reverse complement strand
GTGCCTGTGTCGGCAAAAACCGCCTGCGGGTGGTGAAAGGCCCCAAGGAGGTTCTTGCCGACGGCGAGATTCACGCCCGTCTTTCCTCCCAGCGCGGCGTCGGCCTGCGCGACGAGTGTGGTGGGAATCTGGACGTAAGGAACACCGCGCATGTAACAGGCTGCAAGAAAGCCGGTGATGTCGCCGACCACGCCGCCGCCGAGCGCCGCCAGCAGCGAGTCGCGGTCGGCGCCGCGTGCCAGCAACTCGCTCGCCAGCTTTTCCACCGTGGCCAGGCGCTTGTCTTCTTCGCGGTCACGCATCAGCAGCACGTCGAAACGAAGGCCCGCGGTGCGCAGGCTGGCCGCCAGGGGCCGCCCCCACAGCCGCCACACGCGCGGCGAACTGACGACGAAAACGCGCGGCCGGCCGGGAATCAGGCGACGAATCCGCTGGCCGCACTCGCCCAGCACCCCCGCGCCCACCACAACAGGATACGAGGCGGTCGGAGTTCGCACGCGAAGCGTGTGTACGCGTTTGACGGCGTTTGACGGCATTGTCCGCCTTTTATACCACCTCTTCCCGCCGCCGTTGAAAGAGGCAAGCGGGGCGGCTATCATCGCGCCAGAGTCAAAGCCAAATGACGCCCGGCCCCATCCGCGAGACCGATTACCTGGTGATCGGCTCCGGCATTGCAGGACTGCGGGCGGCCATCGAGCTGGGCGCGGCGGGCGAGGTGCTGGTGCTCACCAAAGCGGCGCCAACGGAATCGGCCACGCAATACGCCCAGGGAGGCATCGCGGCGGCGTTGAGCGATGAAGACGAAATCCGGCTGCACCACCAGGACACGCTCAAGGCGGGCGACGGGTTGTGCAACGAGGCGGCGGTCAAGATTCTGGTGGAAGAGGGGCCGCACTGCATTCAAGAACTCATTGATTGGGGGACGGCGTTCGACCGCGAGGGAACGCGGCTGGCCTTCACGCGCGAAGGCGCCCACAGCCGCTCGCGCGTGCTGCACGCGCAAGGCGACTCGACAGGGCGCGAAATCCTGCGAGCGCTCTTCGCGCGGGCGCGGGAGAGCATCGCGCTGGTGCCGTTTGTTTTCACCATTGATTTGCTGGTTCGCGACGAGCGCGTGGCGGGGGTGCGGGCGCTCGATGAGCAAACCGGCGCGTTGATGGAAATTCGCGCCCGGGCGGTGCTGCTGGCCACGGGCGGACTCGGGCAGGTGTATTCGGAGACGACCAACCCGGCGGTGGCGACAGGCGATGGGGTGGCGATTGCTTATCGCGCCGGGGCGATGTTGCAGGACATGGAATTCGTTCAGTTTCACCCCACGGCGCTCTTCCTGCCGGGCGCGCCACGGTTTTTGCTCTCGGAAGCCTTGCGCGGCGAGGGCGGCTGCCTGCGGAACATTGAGCTGGAGCGTTTCATGCCGCGCTACCATGAGGCCGGGGACCTGGCGCCGCGCGACGTGGTGTCGCGGGCGATCGTGAAAGAAATCGAGCGCACCGACAGCGAGTTTGTTTATCTCGACATGACCGAGCTCAGCGCGGACCGCGTGCGCGAGCGCTTCCCTCGAATTTACGCCACCTGCTTGCAGCACAACCTGGACATTGCGGCCGACCTGATTCCCGTGCGGCCCGCGGCGCATTATGCGATGGGCGGCGTGGCGGCTGATCTTGACGGGCGCACTTCCCTGCCG
>CAYTXK010000359.1:0-2449 GCA_964441645.1 uncultured Acidobacteriota bacterium | reverse complement strand
AAAAGCAAATCATCACCATCTTCGCCGGCACCAACGGCTACGTGGACGACCTGCCCGCCAGCGAGGGCCGCGCCTTTGAGCAGGGGCTCTACAACTTCCTCGACACCAGCCATCCGGCGCTGCTGGAAAACATTCGGCAGAAGAAATCTCTCGACGACCAGTTGCGGGAAGAAGTCCACAACGTGCTGAAGGAGTTCAAGGAGCGCTATGCGGCCAGCCGCGGCGCCCACTGATTCCTAGTCAATGCCGACACTGATTGATTTTCGCCGGCGCATCCGCTCGGTGCAGAACACGCAGAAGATTACGCGGGCGATGAAGCTGGTGTCGGCGGCCAAGCTGCGGCGGGCGCAGGAGCGGGTACTCAACGCGCGGCCGTTCGCAAGCCAGATGCTGGAAGTGCTGCGCTCACTGGCCCGCCGCGTGGAAGTCAGGCTCCATCCTTTGCTGCAAGTGCGGGCGGAAGAAAAAGTGCTGGTGTTGCTGCTGAGCGGCGACAAAGGCCTCTGCGGGCCCTTCAACACCAACGTCATCCGGCTGGGGGAGCGCTTCCTGGCCGCTCACACTCCCGCAGCTTCGGGAGGCCATGAGGCACAGCTCATCACCATCGGCAAGAAGGGGCGCGACTACTTCCGCCGGCGGCAACGGACCATCCAGGCGGAGCATATTAATATCTTTCTGCGCGCGGTTGACCCCAAGGCGGGGCGAGAAATCGCCAGCGAGGTCATCGGCCTCTATACCGAGAAAAAGGTGGACGCGGTCTACGTCATTTACAATGAATTCAAGAGCATCCTGGTGCAGCGGCTGATCACGGAGAAACTGCTTCCCGTCGAAGGCATCCTCCCCACTCGGGTCGAAGGGCCGCTGGCCGTCCCGGGCAAAGAGGCCTACGAACGCGCACCCGCGAGCGCGGCCGCCCGGCCGGAAACTCCGGCGGGGGAAATTGACTACCTCTACGAGCAACCACCCACGGAGCTGTTCGACCGACTGTTGCCGCGACACGTGGAAGTGCAGGTTTTTCGCGCCTTGCTGGAGTCGGCGGCCGCCGAGCAGGCGGCCCGCATGACGGCGATGGATGCGGCCACCAACAATGCGGCGGACATGATCGAGCGGCTGACGCTGCACATGAACAAAGTCCGCCAGGCGCAAATCACCAAGGAGTTGATCGAAATTGTGAGCGGAGCGGCGGCGGCGCTCTAGGTAACTGGTGACTGGTAACTGGTGACTGGTGAAGATTAAGAACTTCGAAGAGCTCGAAGTATGGCAAATTGCTCACGCTTTGACTTTGCGCATTTATGAAGTGACCGGGAAATTTCCCCGAGAAGAACGCTTTGGACTGACGTCGCAGCTTCGGCATGCCTCAAGCTCTGTCCCCGCCAACATCGCGCAGGGTTTTGGGCGGCGTACAACAAAGGAACTGCTTTACAGCCTTCGAATTGCTAATGGGGAAGTCGAGGAAACCCGGTATTTCTGCCGCTTGGGACGAGATTTGAACTATCTAAGCCGAGTGGAGTTTGGGGAGATCGAGCAGTTGTGCGGATCAGTAAGCCGTCTCTTGAGCGCGTTGGGACGCTCACTCAAGAGTTCTGGCTCACCAGTTACTAGTCACCAGTCACTAGTCACCTAAGAGGCAAGGAGCCAAGGCATGAAACCAGGTGAGTACAAAGCCGTGGGGCAGGTGGTGCAAGTCATCGGCCCGGTCGTGGACGTGCGGTTCGAAGAGGAAAAGCTGCCCGCCATCTACAACGCCATCCGCCTCTCCAGCGAAGGCTTCGACGCGCCCTTCGAAATCGACATCATTGCCGAGGTCCAGCAACACCTGGGCGAGGGGCGGGTGCGCTGCGTGGCCATGAAGCCCACGGACGGCCTGGTGCGCGGCATGAAGGCGTATGACACCGGCGGGCCCATTACGGTGCCGGTGGGCCAGTCCACGCTGGGCCGGGTGATGAATGTGCTGGGCGAGCCGGTGGACAAGCTCGGGCCCATTGAGTCTGAGGTGCGCTATCCCATCCACCGCCCCGCGCCGCCGCTCGAAGACCAGTCCACCACACAGGAGATGTTTGAAACGGGTGTGAAAGTGATTGACTTGCTGCAACCGTTCTTGCGCGGCGGCAAGGTGGGAATGTTCGGCGGGGCCGGGGTGGGCAAGACGGTAGTCATCATGGAGCTGATTCACAACGTGGCCATGAAGCACGGCGGCGTCTCGGTGTTCGCGGGCGTGGGCGAGCGCAGCCGCGAGGGCAACGAGCTGTGGCTGGAGATGAAGGAGTCGGGCGTCATCACCCCGGGCGATACCGAGAAGTCGCGCGCGGCGCTGGTCTACGGGCAGATGACTGAGCCGCCCGGGGCGCGCCTGCGGGTCGGGCTGACCGGGCTGACGGTGGCCGAATACTTCCGCGACGAGGAAGGCCAGGACGTGCTGCTCTTCATCGACAACATCTTCCGCTTCGTG
>CAYTXK010000358.1:0-2454 GCA_964441645.1 uncultured Acidobacteriota bacterium | reverse complement strand
CGGTAGAACGGACGCTGGCCCTGGCCTCCCAGATCGCTTCGGCTCTGGGCGCCGCCCACGAGCTGGGGATTGTCCACCGTGATATGAAGCCGGACAACGTCTTCATCACCTTGGGCAAACGCGGCCAGGAAGTCGCCAAGGTGCTCGACTTCGGGATCGCAAAAGCCCGGGAAAGACAGGCGGAGGGAGCGGGCTATGCGCCCACCAAGACCGGCATGATCATGGGAACGCCGCAATACATCTCCCCGGAGCAGGCCATGGGGCGGCCCGGCGGCAAACTGGACGGGCGGGCCGACATCTACTCTCTCGGCATTGTGATCTATGAAATGCTCACCGGCCGGCTGCCGTTTGAATCCGACACGCCCATGGGCATGATGCTTCATCACATCAACACCAAACCGCAGCCGCCTCATGAGCTGATGCCGGCGCTGCGCATTCCCCAGCCGGTTTCCATGGTGCTGATGAAAGCCCTGGAGAAGGACCCGGCAAAGCGGTTCCAGACCGCGGACGAGTTGGTGCAGGCGCTGCGGAATCCCTCGGTCTGGGCGACGACGGCCGTGCTTGGCTCAGCCAGCCCCGCGGCGCCCATCGAGGCTGCCACGGTGGCCGCCTGGCCGGTTCCCGCCGCCCAAACCGTGGCGCGGCCGCCAGAGATGGCAAGCCGGAAGGATGCCTCGCTTCCGGTGCCCGGCCCTGGCGTCCGGCCTCGGGCTTCGATCCAGGCCGGCGCCGGGAAAGGCCGGTTTCGCATCTGGATGGCCGTGGCCGCGCTGGCGCTGATTGCCGGAATCGGAATTGCGGTGTTTTACGCCCGCCAGAATTCCCATGCGCCGATCGAACTCCAGACGCCGGCAGGCAAGGCCGCGACGGCTGGAGCGACAGAAAGTCAGCAGCAGCCAGTTGCTGGAGGCGGCGTCTCTCCCGCGCGCCCATCCGCGCGAAAGGAAGACATCTTCGACGAGGTCGCCCGGGAGCAAGAGCAAGTGCAAACCTTGGTTGCTGCCGGACATCGGCAGCGCGACGAAGGAAGGTACGACGAAGCCATCGCAAGTTTCCAGCAAGCCCTCAAGCTGGATCCAAACAACGCGGCAGCCAGGGCGGGACTGAAGGGCGCGCAGCAAGGCAAAAGAGACGAAGAGAAGATTCTTCAGCAGTAAGCGGGAGCTTTCTCAGCGATGCGACTCATGCGACAGCTGATTTTCTTTGTGTCACTATCCTTCGCCCTGACCTCTGGGGTCCCTATTGGCGCCGTCGCGCAGTCTAGGACTGAAACTGCCCCGGGACCGCTCAGCGAAGCCAAAATCCTGACCGCCCTGAAGAGCGGGGGAATTACCCAGCGGCGGCTGGTGACGCTGGTCAGCCAGTATGGGGTGGATTTTTCTTCAACGCCAGAGATTGAGGAGCGGCTTCGGGCCGCGGGTGCCAACGACGAGTTGGTGGAGGCCATCGGCAAAGCCAAAGCAACGCCGAAAGCACCCGCGCAGGCGGCCCCCGTCCCTGCGCCCGCTGCCGTCCCAAGCCAGGGCAACGCGAAGTTCAATCGCAAAGACGGCTTGGCCTACGTCTGGATTCCCCCAGGGACATTCCAGATGGGCTGCTCACTAGGGGACGGTAAGTGTCAAAGCGATGAGCGCCCGGCGCACACGGTAACCATCACCAAGGGTTTCTGGATGGGGCAGACGGAGGTAACGCAGGCGGCCTATCAGCGCGTGATGGGGACGAATCCAAGCTATCTTCACGGCGACCGGCTGCCCGTGGAGCAGGTGTCGTGGCACGAGGCCAATGCCTATTGCACCGCGGTGGGGATGCGGCTGCCGACGGAGGCGGAATGGGAGTACGCGGCGCGCGCGGGGAGCACTGCGGCCCGCGATGGAGACCTGGATGCCGTCGCGTGGTATTCCGCCGACAGCGGGGTCCAGTCGCATGAGGTCGGGCAAAAGGAGCCGAACGAGTGGACGCTGTATGACATGCTGGGGAACGTGTGGGAGTGGGTGGCGGATTGGTACGACGAGCATTCTTACAGCCAGACTCGATCGCAGGATCCGGGTGGGCCATCATTGGGTTCCTACCGAGCGCTGCGTGGGGGTTCGTGGTACAGCGTTGCCAGGGTCTCCCGCGTGTCGCACCGCTACAGGGGCGCTCCGGGGAATCGGAGCGTCGACTACGGTTTCCGGTGCGCGGGGGAATAATTCCCTTTACTCTTTTTACTTTTCCCTTTTCGCCTTTGGGCGCGGCGGAAGCCGCCCTCGGCGCGACTGAGGTCGCCTCGGCGACCCAGGGAGCGCGAAAACAAGCGGCCTCCAATTGCCTGAATCCCGGATTCGTCTTACACTCGCGCCAGCGCCCGGTGGTAGTTCCGTAAGGAGCGGCGCTTGGCGGGAAGAGGGTAGAATGAGGCGGTGAATTTTGAGTGGGACCCGGACAAGGCAGCGCAGAATCGCCGGAAACATGGGG
>CAYTXK010000357.1:2048-2456 GCA_964441645.1 uncultured Acidobacteriota bacterium | reverse complement strand
ACGCGCTGCTCGGCCGCAAAGGCTTCGACGCCGAGCGCCAGCGCATCGCCGCCTACCGCAAGCAAAACGCCGCCCTCACGCGCTAGCCCGACCACCCCCAACGACCGGTGCCCTTGGCTGGCTCGGAGCTGCGCGAGTCGCCGTTCCTTTTGTCATTCTGAGGCCGCAGGCCGAAGAATCTCAGCTGAGATGCTTCGCTTCGCTCAGCATGACAAGGGCTCGGATTCGGGCTAGAGGCGGAAGAAAGTCTTCTTGTGCCGAACTTTTCAGTCGGCCGCTGCCTCGACCACGCGGCCGAAGCGCCGCTCGCGCCCACGGAATTCTTCCACCGCCGCCTCGAGGTCCGTGGCCCCGAAATCCGGCCAGAGGGTGCGCGTGAAGTACAGCTCGGCGTAGGCGCACTCCCAC
>CAYTXK010000357.1:0-1988 GCA_964441645.1 uncultured Acidobacteriota bacterium | reverse complement strand
AGCCAGCAGCCGCTCAAAAACTTCTCGCCTAACCCGGCCGTTGTTGTTGCCTAACTCTCCGAAGCGGCGGGCGGCGCGCAGGATGGCGTCGCGCCCCGAGTAGTCCACCGCCAGGCGAAGGTGTAGGGTCGCTCCCGCGCGCGTCGCCCGCTCGGCTTCCCAAATTGCTTGCGGCAGCCCGCCGGGCAGGCGGTCGCGCCGCCCCAGCACGCTCAGCCGCACGCCGTTCTCGACGCAGGTCGCCGTCTCGCCACCGAGGTAGGTCTGGAAGAGTTGCATCAAGGCCCGTACTTCCGCCGACGGGCGCTGCCAGTTGTCGGAGGAAAAGGCAAACAGCGTCAGCGTGCCGATGCCCAGGTCCGGCGCGGCCCGGACGGCGCGCCGCACCGCGTCCGCGCCGGCCCGGTGGCCTTCGAAGCGCGGCCGCCCCCGCAGTCGGGCCCAGCGCCCGTTGCCGTCCATGATGACGGCCACGTGGAGCTTTCCGGGGCCGCCGTTTGGTAAAGTTCTTTCCACCATAAAGGTCACCGGCAAAAAAATTTTTCCCTTACCGCTGCCGCGCCGCCCGGATTAGCGCCTCCAGATGGCTCAAATAACGTTCCAGCGCTCGCCGCCCCGCCGCCGCCAGCCGGAACACCGTCCGGGGCACGCGCCCGTCGAAGTACTTGGTGCAGGTAATGTAGCCCGCTTCTTCCAGCTTGCGGGCGTGCACGCTCAGGTTGCCGTCGGTGGTGCTGAGCAGATTCTTGAGCTCGCCGAAGGGCAGAGAGTCGTTCACCGCCAAGGCGCTCAGGATGCCCAGCCGGATGCGCTCGTGCACCAGGCGCTCGAGCACGGGCATGCCTCCCGAAGCTTCGGGACCGCCGCGGCCGCGCACCAGCTTCAGGCGCTCTGTATGGGATTTCGTTGCTGCATTCGCTTTAGCCACCGTACCTCCTGGCGATCAAGAGTCCGAAGACGATGTGCAGCCCGCCGAAGCCCGCCGCCATCAGCGCGTTCTCCCAGGCAGGCGGCACAAAGAGCGCCGCCGCGCCCAGCAGCATGAAGCAAGCGCCCATCACCGGCACCACTTTCACCGAATGCGCCCCGCCCGTTACCACCGCCGTGCCGTAAAGCAGCAGCCACACGCCCGGCAGCGCCGTCACCAGTCCTTGGCGGTAGAGGAGCGCGGTGAGCAGGGCTCCGACCAGCAACGGCGGCGAGAATCCCAGCGCAAACTTGCGCGCCGGGCCGGAGAGCAGAGAAAGATTGGCGCGGCGGGCTTTCCAGAGCGACGTCCCGGCGCCCAGCGCCATCGCCACCGCAGCGGCCACTGTCCAGGTGGCGAGCCAGGCCTCCGGCGAGCGCTGCCGCGAAGCCACCACCGCCGCGGCCAGCGCGATCGCGCCCATCCCCACGCCGCCCCAGCCGGGCACGGCGGTGAAGGAGCCGGCCTGTTCCATGGTCTGGCGAATGAAGCGCAGGTTGGCGGCGGCCTCGGCATCGAGGTGCGGCGGCTCCCCGCCCGATTCGGGCTCCGCCGGTCGCGGGAAGGGCAGCGGGGGTCGCATGCCCCCGAGGGTAGCGTCTGAGTTTTCAGTTGTCAAGTACTTTATATAGCAAAGTACTGGTAGGGTAGGGCCTTGTTTACCCTGAGCGGAGCCGAAGGGCGCCCTCCCGTCTTCGCTCCTACCGCCTGTCCCCCTGGCTTGGGTAGGGCAAGGCTTTCTCGGAGCGAAGCGGAGACCCTGAGCCTGTCGAAGGGCGCCTTGCCGTGGTTTGTGGGTCGGGGCTTCAGCCCCGACATTCAGAGACGGGGCGCACCCCTACCTCACTGCCGTAGGCCGACGCGGAGGTCGAACGACCGGAGCGTCACTCCCTCGGGTGGACGCTTTCATGTCCGCATCCCCGCTGCGCTGGCCTGCTCCTTCCATCGTTCATCGTTCACGCCCTTCACGAGGAGCCACAGCAACAGTGATATTTCCCCGGGGCCGGCGAGCGCGAGGTTG
>CAYTXK010000356.1:0-2460 GCA_964441645.1 uncultured Acidobacteriota bacterium | reverse complement strand
CGTTCCACGGTTTCGGCCCCTTTGCCCGGGAAACGCGCAACGAGTCTTTTCTGCTGTTACAAGCGTTCGTGGGCATCGTGGCCGTGATCACCCTGGCCTTTGCGGCTGCCTTTGCGGAATGGGGGCGCGCCGAAAAGGCGGCGCACGAACTGGCGGAGCGGTCGCGGGCGGGAAAAAGATTCCGCAGCCTACTGGAATCAGCGCCGGATGGCATGGTCATCGTGGACGGGGAGGGCCGGATTGTGATGGTCAACCTGCAAGCGGAGAAGCTCTTCGGTTATGAGCGGGCGGAGTTGATGAATCAACCGATCGAGCTTCTGGTGCCCGAGCGTGTCCGGAGCATCCATGTCGCTCACCGCAGCGGCTTTTCCGCCAACCCAACCACCCGCTCCATGGGAAAATTCCTCGAGCTTAGCGCCCGGCGCAAGGACGGCAGCGAATTCCCGGTGGACGTCAGCTTGAGCCCGCTGAAAACCGACGAAGGGCTGTGGATTATCGCCGCCATTCGCGACACGACCGAACGCAAGGAGGCGGAGAGCCTGCTGCGGGACTTGTCGGCCCGCATGCTGCGATTGCAGGAGGAGGAAAGGCGGAAGGTGGCCCGCGAGCTGCACGACAGCACGGCCCAGCTCCTTGCCGCCATCCTGATTAATCTCAACCAACTGGAGGGCGGGGCGGCCACCAAGGAAGAGCGGGGCCGGCAGATCCTTGAGGAAACCATCCGGCTGGCGGAACAGTGCGAGCGGGAAACGCGGACCCTCTCTTATTTGCTCCATCCTCCCTTGCTGGAAGAAATCGGCCTGGCGTCGGCCCTGGTGGAATACGGCCACGGCTTCAGCCTGCGCAGCGGGATCCGCACCACGGTGGAGGTGGATGCCGATAGTGTGGATCAATTGTCGTATGACGCTCGCCTAGCGCTTTTCCGAATTGCCCAGGAAGGCTTGACTAACATTCATCGTCACTCGCGGAGTCCAACGGCCAGCGTGCGCCTCCACTGCGAGGCGGACGTGGTTTGGCTGGAAGTAATAGATCAAGGGGAAGGAATTCCGGAAGACATGCTGCGGAGGATTCAGCAGGGCACCGCCAGTCTTGGCGTAGGGCTGCTCGGCATGCGCGACCGCCTCCGGCAATTGGGAGGCAGGCTGGAGATTAATTCCGGGGGCATCGGAACCGCGCTGCGGGCAACCATTCCGCTTCCACGAGCGAAGGGATGACGACAGCCCGCATCCTGATTGCGGATGATCACGAAGTAGTGCGTCAAGGCTTGCGCACGCTGCTGGAAGCGCAGCCCGGGTGGCAAGTGGTGGCCGAGGCGGCGACCGGCCGCGAGGCCGTGGCGAAAACCAAGGAGTTGAAACCCGATGTAGTGGTGATTGACCTCAGTATGCCAGAGCTGAACGGCTTGGAGGCGACGGGGCAGATCCTGCAAGCGGCCCCCGGCATCGAGGTGCTTGTGCTCACCGTTCATGAATCCGAAGAAGTGGCGCGCAAGGTCCTGGCGGTCGGAGCGCGGGGGTATCTCTTGAAATCCGATGCCGGGCGCGATCTGGTGCTGGCGGTTCAGAACCTCCTCAAACACCGCCCCTTCTTGAGCCCGCGCATCGGCGATATGGTGCTGAAAGGTTTTCTCACGGGTACGGGAGCGGCGTCGCGCGAGGGGCCTGCTGGTCAGCCACTCACTTCGCGGGAACGCGAAGTTCTGCAACTGCTCGCTGAAGGCAAGAGTAATAAAGAGATAGCCACCATCCTCGAGATCAGTGTCAACACGGTGGAGGCCCACCGGGCCAGCATCATGAGTAAGCTAGACCTGCATTCGCTCAGCCAGCTCGTCCGCTACGCCATCCGCAACAAGATTATCGAAGCTTAGGCTCTCCAGGCTAGAGGGGGCACCTCTAACCCTCGGTCTCTCAATACATTGCGTAGAACCTGCCCTAGCATTAGGCAGAGAACCCCACATGGGGTTTTCGGGCGTGACTCTGGCTAGGGCAAATTTCTCGCGGAAATAGGAGATTTGCCGGATTGTCAGCCGGGCCTCCGTGCCATTAGGATGCGTCTACAATGCTGCTTGGCCTGGGCCGTGCGGAGCCCATTTACGAACGAGGCGCCGGGGGTCTACCCTCCCCTCGGCCCGAAGAGGCAGCCACCTCACGGCCCAGACCAAAGGCTTTTTCCCCTTCCAAGGACTCTATGGCTAAGGGCTGCGACACGTCGAACCACCCCTCCCCTCAGGAAACACGGCCCCCTCTTTCAAGGCAGATCCGAATGTTGGTTGTAGACGACCACCCCGACACGACCCGAGCGATCTGCAAGTTTCTGGAGACCCAGAGCACGGTTGAGGTGGTCGCCACGGCTGAGAGCGGGGCACAGGCCCTGGAGTTGATTGAGCGCTTGCAGCCCGACCTCGTCTTGCTTGACCTGTTCATGCCTAAGATGACCGGCGTAGACGTGGCGCACACGGTG
>CAYTXK010000355.1:0-2470 GCA_964441645.1 uncultured Acidobacteriota bacterium | reverse complement strand
AGAGGCCGTTATGAGCTGCAATGAAAGTCTGCCCCACGGTCATCTCGCCGCGCGGGATGGGCGCAGCTTGATTCAGGCGGGCTTGCTCCTGATCAATGGCGGTGGGCGGAACGGGGCGACTCAGCCACAGTCCCAGCGCCGCGGCCACGACAACGAGAACGATAGGGAGGCGGGAACGCATGCAGATGATAGCCCGGCGTTTTTTCGCGCAGGTCATGAGTCCTGTGGTCAGGATCGCAATTTCTGTTTAGACTCCCAACACATCCATTATAATGATATCCATGTCCCGCGCTCGAGCGTCAAGCCGCGCCGCAAGACGATCATGGCCACGGGACGCACGTCAGCGGCATCGCCGCCGCAGCGAGCGACAACGGGATCGGGATCGCAGGCATCGCGTGGGGCGCACGGATCATGCCGCTCAAAATCCTCGACAACACCGACGATGGCTCGGACAGTGACGTAGCCGCCGCGATGATCTGGGCCACCAATCACGGCGCGCAGATCATCAACTTGAGTCTCGGGGGCGCTGCGCCCGCAGCGGTGATGGAGGCCGCCGTCAATTACGCATACGGTCACGGGGTGACCGTCGTCGCCGCAGCCGGGAACACAGGCACACAAGGTGTGCTGTACCCCGCCGCCTATCTCAATACGATCGCAGTCGCCGCCACCGACATGAACGACAACCGCGCTTCGTTTTCAAGTTACGGCCCGGAGGTGGACCTCGCCACACCAGGGGCGGGGATTTATTCCACTTACTGGACGCTCGCGGGCAGCAGCACGTATACTGCGCTCTCCGGCACTTCGATGGCCACGCCACATGTGGCCGGTGTGGCCGCGCTTCTGGCGAGCCTGCCGCAGTTTAATACGCCAGACAAAGTCCGGCTGGCGCTGGAAGCGACGGCGCGGGACCTCGGGCCGGTGTGCCGCGATCCGTATTATGGACTCGGGCTGGTGCAAGCCTTTGACGCCGGGCAGTTCAATCCGGCTAACCCGCCAGCGAAGTGTTACTATTACTTCTTCCCATGGTTCGTCAAGTCGTAACCGCCAGGCTGGATAGAATGGCTGAGAACAAACGTAAGCACAGCATACCGCGAAGAGGGGCTACTTTGACCACACCGGAAACCAGTCCGACCAATGAACTAAGCGAACGCGAGCGTGAGATCTTGCGGCTGGTGGCCACAGGGGCCAGCAACAAGCAAATCGCCCAGCGGTTGGTCATCAGCCCCAATACTGTCAAAGTCCATCTCCGCAACATCTTTGCAAAGGTCGGGGTAGCCTCCCGCACGGAGGCGACGCTGTACGCCATCCAAAACGGCTATGTGACGGTACCTCAGACCACCCAGCCCGCGGCTGCGGGAGAGGCGGCCGACTCGGCGCGCCCGCCCGGCGACGAGGGGTCCATTTCGACAGAGGCCAGTCAACGGGAGGCCCGGCCGTTGCTGAGCCGCCGGTTCTTCCTGGCCGTGGGCGGCGCTGGCGCGTTCGGGGCGCTGGCGCTCCTAGCGGCCATGGTCTGGCGAAGCGCCACGTCAACACCCACCGCCGTGCCCGCCCTGGCCCCGGTCCGTTGGGAGACCAAGGCGACGCTCCTGACCGCCCGTGCCCTACTGGCGACAGCCGTCTACGACAACCAGATCTTTGCCATCGGCGGCGAGACCACCCAAGGTGTCACCGGCGTCGTCGAGCGCTACGATCCCGTGTCGGACCGTTGGGAGACCGCCAGACCAAAACCCGTCCCGGTTGCCGAGATCAACGCTGGCGTGATCGGCGGGCGCCTGTACGTGCCAGGCGGCCGCCTTGATTCCGGGGAACCGACAGATGTGTTCGAGGTCTATTCTCCGCGAACCGATCAATGGGAAGAGCGGGCCCATCTGCCCGTGCTCTTGAGCGGCTACGCCCTGGCCGTGTTCGAGGGCAAGCTCTATGTATTTGGGGGCTGGGATGGGAAGGCGTACGTAGCAAGCGCACTCCAATATGATCCTGAGGTAGACCGGTGGACGGAGCTCACGCAGATGCCCACCGCGCGCGGCCACGCGGGCGCGGCGGTAGCGGCCGGGGGCATTTACGTTGTCGGGGGCAACGACGAGACTGCCGTACTGAACGCCAACGAGAAATACATGCCGGACCTGGAAGGCTCCGGGAATCCCTGGCGGGCGTACGCCCGGCTGCCGGAGCCGCGCACCTGGTTTAGCATCGCCAGCGTCGCAGACGTCGTGCACGTCGTGGGCGGCCGTAGCAATCTGCAAGGGTCTGAAGTGGCTACGCCACTCAAGTATTACTCCCAGACCAACGAATGGCAAACCTTCGAGGTGCCTGCTTCCCCGCTTTACCCGGGTATGAGCGCGAGCGTGATTGGATCAAGCATCCACGTGCTGGGCGGGGAAAACGGGCCGCCGTTGGATGGGCACCTGACGTACCAGGCGATTTACACGCTGTACTTGCCAGGCATCGCCAAGTGACAGGCATCGCC
>CAYTXK010000354.1:0-2472 GCA_964441645.1 uncultured Acidobacteriota bacterium | reverse complement strand
TCAGTATGTCGGCTCCCCAAAAAAGCAGCAGCAGCACACTAATATAGCCGTTCACTGTGAAAAATGCAGCATTCACCCGGCTCAAGTCGTCGGCCTTGACCAACGAGTGCTCGTAAGCCAGGAGCCCGCCCACCACCGCCAGCCCGCCGTAGGCGAGCAGCCCCAGCCGCGCGAGATGCGCCACCCAGACCAGCAGCCCCAGCATCGCGACGTGCAGCAGGCGCGCCACCTGCAATGCTCGTGCTATGCCGATGCGACTGGGCAGCGAAAAAAGTCCCACTCGCCGGTCAAACTCCACATCCTGGCAGGCGTAAATGATGTCGAAGCCTGCGACCCAAAAGAGCACCGCCAGCGTAAGCGGCAGAATTTCCCAATCGAGCCGACCGCGCACCGCAATCCACGCCCCTGCCGGCGCCATCCCCAGGCACAGCCCCAGCACCCAGTGCGTCAGCGTGGTGAACCGCTTGGTGTAGGAGTAGAGAAGCAGAATCGCCAGCACGACGGGCGAGAGTTTCAGCGCTAGCGGGTTGAGCTGCCAGGCGGCGACGACCAAGACCGCTGCGGAGACGACGGTGAAGGCCGCGCTAAAGGAAAGGGAGAGTTGTCCGGTGGGCAGCTCGCGGTTAGCGGTCCGCGGGTTCTCGCGGTCGTAGCGCAGGTCGGCGATGCGGTTGAAGGCCATGGCGGCGCTGCGGCCGCCCACCATCGCCACGATGATCCAGAAAATCTGCCGGCCGCTCGGCCAGCCGCCGGCGGCCAAGAGCGCACCGAGAAACGCAAAAGGGAGGGCAAACACCGAGTGCTCGAACTTGATCATCCGCAGCGTGGTTACCAGCGGCTTCACTTCTTCGGGCCCTTCCACCGGAATTGCGATTCTTGGGGCAGGCCGAGGCGCGCCAGCAGCCGGCAGCAGAACTGCGTCACCAGTTCGTCAATCGTCTTGGCGCCGTGGTAGTAGGCCGGGGCGAGGGGAAAAATGACGGCGCCGGCCCGCGCCAGCCGCAGCATGTTTTCGAGATGAATCTGGCTCAGGGGCGCATCGCGCCAGCAGAGGATGAGCCGCCGGCCTTCCTTCAGGTGCACATCGGCGGCGCGCTCGATGAGGTTGTCAGAAAGCCCGTGGGCGATGGCGGCCAGCGTGCCCATCGAGCAGGGAACCACCAGCATGCCGTCGGTCGGATAGCTGCCGCTGGCAATGGAAGCGCCGATGTCGCTGATGTCGAGCAGCTCGAATTTCTTGGCGGCGGCCTGCCCCGCCTTGGCGGTGGCCCGCCCGAGGAGCGCTGCCGGCAGTTGCGCCGGGTCGCGGGGCGCGAGGTCCAGCTCCTGGCGCAGGAGCTTGCGCCCGCCGTCGGAGACCACGAGGTGCACACGGGCTACACGCTTGTCCGCTGCCAGCAGTTGCGCCACGCGCTGCGCGTAGAGCGCCCCCGAGGCGCCCGTCACCCCCAGCACAATTGTCTTGCCATTCATGAGAAGTGAGGCATCTTAGGGTTGCCTTCTTTGCCAAGTCAACTTATCTTAGCGGTGCCGCTCGCAGGAGGTACGTGATGCCAAAAGTTTTTCGCAAGCAGGTTTTCTGCTGCACCACCGAAGGAGAAGGGAAATGCGCCACCAAGGGCGGGCGCGAGGTCTGGCAGAGGTTCAAGCAGGAGGTGGCCTCGCGCGGGCTGACCGATGTCATCGTCACGCAAGTGGGCTGCACCGGCCAGCACCCCACCGGCCCCACCGTCATCATTCATCCTGACGGCCTCTGGTACCAGCACGTCACGCCCGACGATGTCCCCGAAATCATTGAGAAGCACCTGGTGGGCGGCCAGCCGGTCGAACGGCTCATCAACGCCGAGATGCGGGTCAAAGCCGACTGAATCACCGCAATTTTTCTGGTAGCCTCATCGTGCAGGAGGGGACCGATGCGAGTCTTTACTAGGGTTTTGCTTGTAGCCACGATCGTTTTCCTGGCGGGAACGCTCAGCTTCGCCCAGCAGGCTGCCTTCAAGGTTTATATCTCGGCCGATATGGAAGGCATCGCCGGGCTGGTGGATTCGACCCAGGTATCGCCCAGCGGGCGCGACTACGCGTTCGGCCGCAGCTTGATGACGGCTGAGGTGAACGCCGCCATCGCCGCCGCCTTTGACGCTGGCGCCGCCGAAGTGGTGGTGAACGACTCCCACGGCCCGCAAACCAACCTCCAGCCCGACCAGCTCGACCCGCGCGCCTCGCTCATCACCGGCGCGCCCAAGCCCTTCGGCATGATGCAGGGCCTGGACTCCACTTTCGCCGCCGTCATCTTCATCGGTTATCATCCGCAGGCCTCCACCGTGGACGGGGTGCTTGACCATACTTACAGCGGCAACCTGAAAAGCGTGCGCCTCAACGGCAAAGAAGTCGGTGAGTACGGCCTCAACGCGGCGCTGGCCGGCCACTACGGCGTGCCGGTGGTGTTTATCTCCGGCGACCGCGCCGTCACCG
>CAYTXK010000353.1:0-2476 GCA_964441645.1 uncultured Acidobacteriota bacterium | reverse complement strand
CCGACCTCGACCGCTGGCGAAAATGGCGACTCGAATGCGCATTGATGTTGCGGTACAGTGGGTGAGGGTGAGCCGAGTGCGGTCGGGCGGCTCAGCTCGAGGCCGTTAGGCAGCATTCAGTCTGAATCCAACTCCGGAGCCATGAACCTGTTCCGCCGTCTTCCTTTCGTGTGCTTCATCCTCGGGTCGCTTCTTCTCGGTTCTGCTTGCTCGGCGGCAGGCCAGGGTCCGCCTTCACCTGAGATGGCGCCGCCCGACTGCGTGCCAACGGATGCGGCGCCGCGTACTCTCTCGGAGCTCATCCAAGATCTGCAGGAGGAGAACTATTGCGTTCGACGCTCCGCTGCCTTGGCTCTTGCGGAAATGGGCGAAGAGGCCTCCTCAGCGGTTCCTGAGTTGACAAGACTGCTGTACTCCGATGGGCCGTGGGAATTGCGTAGCGCGGCTGCGTTCGCGCTTGGCGAAATTGGTTCCGCGTCGAAACCGGCCGTGCCGGTTCTGATTGCAGCTCTTCTCGGTGACTTTGTCCACGTTCAATCGGCTGCCGCAGACGCCTTGGGCAAAATTGGCGATAGGTCCGCTGTCCCTGCGTTGGCGCTGGCTCTCAGAACTGACCAAACCGAATCGGCGATCGACGCAGCTGAGGCCCTGGCAATCCTAACCGGCCAAGAATTCCCAGGCCTCGGTAGGCCCGCATACGAACTCAACGAAGAAAGTCTCCCCTTGTTGGTGGTGGCAGCTCAGCAATGGTGGGACCAAACGGGTCGGTTCGAATCATGGATCACGCCCTAGCGTCCCCTGAGCCATTGAATGCTGCCTAACAACTCGCTGGAGCGGACCCTCCTAGCTGGTGAAAAGGGTCACTTGTACCGCCTTTCACAATGCCGTATCGTGTTGGGTGAATTGCCTGAGCCGTCGGGCGGCTCAGCTCGAGGCCGTTAGGCAGATCCAATTGGAGTAGCATCTAGAAAGCGCGGGCCCAAAGGCCCCTGGAGACCACACCACGATGAACGTTCCTTTGCAGATCCGTGTGGCGGCAATCTTGCTTTGGATCAACGCGTTCGGCTTTGGGGTGTTTTGCCTGCCTGCGATCCGGAATCTGCTGGCAGGCCGCGAGATCCCTTACATCATGGGTTTCCCGGCTTACGGCAAAGGTCCGTTCGAGCGGATTGGTATCCCGACAACAGTTACGCTGCTGGCCGCGTTTCTTCTCGTTTGCGTTCTCGAGGGCGTGGCCGGCTGGATGCTGTGGAGCGGGCACAAGACGGGCGCCATCCTGGCCCTCGCATTGTTCCCCGTCGGCGCGATCTTCTGGTGGGGATTTGCCTTGCCATTTCCGCCGATCTTCGCCCTCGTTCGGACCGTCCTGATCGTGCTGGGCTGGCAAAGTCTCAAATAGCCGACCGTCGGCCCTGCGGACTGGGACTAGTGAGCTCTCGCGGCTGGGGAAGCGCCTTATCGTAATACTAGGTTGGATCTGCCTAACAACTCGCTGGAGCCGACCCTGACCGCGCGCGAAAATGGCGACTCGGTCTGGCTGCGGTCTTGTCGTAGAGTGTAAGGTGCCTATCCGAGTGCGGTCGGGCGGCTCAGCTCGAGGCCGTTAGGCAGCCTTCGCATGGCTCCTATTGACCTCACCTTCGGCCTATGACATGATAGCTTTCAGGGACTGGCCCCTATTTCCGCGGGTCCCCAGGGGAGGTTGAAGTGGTAGAGACGCTACAGAAGGAACTCGAGACGTATCAGGCGAACTTCGAGGCGTTGCTCGGCGCTAGCGAGGGCAAGTTCGTCCTTATTCACGCGGATAAGATCCTGGGCGCGTTTGACAGCCAAATGGACGCGATAAACAGGGGTTACGAGGACCTAGGGAACGTGCCGTTCCTTGTGAAGCAGGTCACTAAGGTGGATATTCCTTTAAGTTTTGTTTCCAACTTGCTCGGCGTCTAGCGTGCCATCCTTTACCTCGCAGTTGCCTAACCTCCAGGCCATTGGGCCTGTAGTAGACATGGCGGTGTGGATCGGCACGCCTGTCGAGAACGCATTGAAGAAGGCGGGTTCCCAAATCCCCGGGCCCGTGCCCGTGAAAGGCATGATCGATACCGGTGCAACTGCAAGCGTGATCCAGCCCCACATCGCAAGCACCCTGGGCCTTCAGCCGGTCGGCGTTGTCTCCATTAGCACACCTTCGTCAGCGAACGTCCCCTGCAATCAGTATCTCGTTCGGCTGGTTCTTCCCAATAGCGTTGTTGTTGAGACCCTTGCAATTGAAGCCCCGCTCCATGGCCAGCAGGTTCAATGCCTAATAGGAAGGGACGTCCTGGCGCATGGTGTGCTGGTTTACACCGGCTACGTCAATCAATTCACCCTCTCTTTCTAATCGAAGTCTGCCTAACAACTCGCTGGAGCCGACCTCGACCGCGGGCGAAAATGGCGACTCGGTCTGGCTGCGGTCTTGTCGTAGAGTGTAAGGTGCCTA
>CAYTXK010000352.1:0-2493 GCA_964441645.1 uncultured Acidobacteriota bacterium | reverse complement strand
CCCCCGAGCACATCAACTTCATGGCCAAGCACGGCCGCGGGCTGGTCTGCGTCACCCTCACCGCCGAGCGCTGCGACTACCTGCGCCTGCGCCTGATGAGCGACGAGAACACTTCGCCCTACGGCACGGCTTTCTGCGAGTCCGTTGACGGCCGCTACGGCGTCTCCACCGGCATCTCCGCCGCCGACCGTGCCGCCACCATCCGCACCACCATTGATCCCGCCGCTCGTCCCTCTGACCTGGTGCGCCCCGGCCACGTCTTCCCGCTGCGCGCCCGCCCCGGCGGCGTTCTCGTGCGCGCCGGACAGACCGAGGCCTCCGTCGACATCGCCCGGATGGCGGGGCTCGTGCCCGCCGGCGTCATCTGCGAAGTCATGAACGACGACGGCACCATGGCTCGTGTGCCCGACCTGGAAGACTTTTGCCGCCACCACGGCCTCAAGATGATCACCGTCGCCGACCTGATTCGCCACCGCCTGCGCACCGAGAGCATCGTGCACCGCATCGGCGAGGCGCTCCTGCCCACGCGCCACGGCGACTTCCACATGATTGCCTACGAGTCGGTCATCGACGGCGAGCAGCACATCGCCCTGGTGAAGGGGAACTTCAGCGGGGAAGACACGGTGCTGGTGCGCATGCACTCCCGCTGCCTGGCGGGCGACGTCTTCGGCTCCGCCCGCTGCGACTGCCAGCAGGTCATCGACAAAAGCCTCGAGCTCATCAGCCGCGCCGGTCGCGGCGTCTTCGTCTACCTCCACCACACCGGCCCGGGCTTCAGCGTCGAGAAAATCGCCGACCACAACGTCATCGCCGTCCACCAGCACGACCACACCCACGAGCCTGATTCCGAAGACGGCAGCCGCCACCGCCCGCACCAGTACACCTCCGGCGTCGGCGCGCAGATCCTTTCCGACCTCGGCGTGCGCAACATCCGCCTGTTGACCAACCACCCCCGCAAGGTGGTGGCGCTGGAAGGCTTTGGCATCCGCATTGTCGAGCAGGTGCCCATCCCCGTCGGCGCCCACGGCCTTGTTCGGCGTGATGCGTAGCATCACCCTGAGGAACTCGAAGGGCGATGCATGAAGCCGCTGCCTGAATTTCTGTTCAACCTGGCGGCGCTGGCCGCCGTCGGCGCTGTGGCGTGGCTCTTCCCGCGCGCCGCGCTGGCAGTCCTCGGGCCGTCCGTGCTCCTGAGTCTGGCGTTGATGGTTTCCGAGCGACTGGCGGGACGTACCCAAAGGGGTAGCAGCTAGTCTGGCTTCTTTTCTTCGAGCGGCGATTCCTTACCGACTGTAATCAGCGGGTGCAACTTTTCCAGCTTCGTCTGGCTGATGCCGCGGATGACCAGCAGCTCGTCCACCTTGCGGAAAGGCCCGCTCTTCTCGCGGTGGCGCACGATGCGCCGCGCAATCACCTGACCCACGCCCGGAAGCCGCGCCAACTCCGCCACGCTGGCGGTATTTAGGTTCACCGGCGGCTTCGGCTTTTTGCTGTCCTCTTGAGCCGCCGCCGGTGGAGCCAGCGCGTACAGGAGAATGACTGTGCTCAGGACGACAGGTATCGCCCTACGACGCCATCCGGGATTGTTTTCAATGAGCAAGACCATCCCTACCTCTCCAGCAGCCGACGAAGCTCCCGCGCCGCGCGTCCTCGGGGAGCGCCGAATGAATGCAGGCCCGCGCGCGCCAGGCTGACGTACACTTGCCGCACGTCGAGCGGCAGCTCCTTCAGCGCCACCAAGTGCCGCCACACCGTCTCGGCGTCGCCACGCGCGATGGGACCCGTCCAGGCGCGAGCGCCGCGCTCCCGATAGCCGCGCAGCGTCGCCTCGGCCAGCGGCAGCAGCGCTCGCCGCGCATCCTTGCCGCGAACGCCTACATGCGCCAGCACGCGGCTCGCCAGCTCCAGCAGCGTCAAGAGATGTCCTGCGGCCATAACCGCCGCGGCGTGATAGTGAGTCTTGCCTCTCGCCTGAACTCGCACCACCGTGCCACCCAAGTTTCTCGCGAGGCGCGCCGCCACCGCGCGGGCCTTCCGGTCGCCTTCAACACCAAACACGATGCCGCGCGGCAAGTTCTTGACCTCGCGCGGAAACGGATAGAGCGGGTGCAGGCATCCCACCGCGGCCCCGCGCCGCCGCAGCGGCGAAAGCTCGCGCGAGGAGAGCGCGCCGCTGGTGTGGAGCACAACCTTGCCTCGCCAACTCGTCGGCAGTCGCGTCAGCGCCCGCGCCACTTCCGCCACCGCACTGTCGGACGTCGCGATGAGAACAATGTCGGCCTGGGCGGCAGCCGAATCAATCCGTGCTTGCGCCTTCCCCGCCCTCACGAAACGCACCGCGGCGCGCGCGCTCACGGGGCGCCTCGTAACCACGGCGCCGATACGGAAACCTCGCCTCCGCAACGCGCGGGCCAGGCTCCGCCCCACGCGCCCCGCGCCCACCACTGCAATTGTCGTCGGCATTGCGGATGCTATACTAGTGCCGTTCCAACT
>CAYTXK010000351.1:0-2493 GCA_964441645.1 uncultured Acidobacteriota bacterium | reverse complement strand
CTCGTCGGGCCCGCTGTAGCCATAGTGGCGAAGCCGGGCCAGCAAATCTTCTCCGGACGGCACGGCGCCCACCGAGAGCAGCTCGGGAGCCGCAAAAACCTGTGAAGTGCGCTCGAAGATTTCCCCGCTCAGCCGGCTGTCAATCAGGCGAGCAAAGTGGTGCCAGGTGTAGGCGAATACCGCCGCGCCCAAGAGGGCCAGCGCGACTACGGCCACGAGAAAGGCGCGCACGAACGGCTGAGTCCAGAAGCCCTGGGGAATCCGAATGCGAACCGGCACAGTGGTCTTAGACGGCCTCTTGCTAGTAGGCCGAGTGGGTATCCCAGTTGAAGTCGAATTTCAGCGTGTGCTGATAGACGAACAGGTTGACCGGCACGTCGAATTTGGCGTGGATGCCGATGCCGCCAGGAGCGTTCGCAACCTGGATCTGCTCGCGGGTGATGGGCAGCTTCAGCTCCTGGGCTTTCTGAAACAGCTCCTCGCGAACCTTGTCCAAAGGCTTGCGGTCCACGCCAAACATTTTGGCCTGAGTGCGGATCGAGTCCTCGAAGGCATAGGCGTCCACATAGACAGGGACGATCTTAACCACAAGGGTGAAAACGGCCGCAATCGCCGCCAGCGCTACGAGGGTCTTAAGGCGGCTTCCTCCGCGCTCCTTCATGGCAGCCTCCTTAGGGCTAGCTGTCTAGTCCAAGTAGTGGCTTTTTAACAAGCCCACCGCTTCCGAAATCTTAGCATCCGTGCGCTCCCCTGTCGAGCGCTGGCTGATTTCGACCACGCCGTCCGCCACTTTCCGGCCTACGGTCAGGCGGAAGGGCACGCCGATGAGGTCGGCGTCTTTGAACTTGACCCCGGGGCGCTCGTCGCGGTCGTCGTAGAGCACTTGGACGCCTTTGTCGTCGAGGTCGCGGTATAAACGCTCGGCCGCCTCCCGCATGGCGGCTTCATTCAGATTGACAGGAGTTAAGACCACGTCAAAAGGCGCGAGGCTGCGGGGCAGCTTCATTCCGTTTTGGTCGTGGTTCTGCTCCACGGCGGCTGTCAAGATGCGCTCCACCCCAATCCCGTAGGAGCCCATGATAGGCACCACCTCCCGCCCCTCGCGGTCGAGCACCCGCGCCCCCATGGACTCGGCGTAGCGCCGGCCCAGCTTGAAAATATGGCCCAGCTCGATGGCGGCGGCTACCTTCAGCGGGCGCCCGCAGCGCTCGCAGGGGTCGCCATCGGCCACCTGGCGAACATCATGGTACTCGCCGGTGAAGTCCCGCTCGGGGGTGACGAAGCGCAGGTGGTGGTGGTCGCGGTTGGCGCCGGTGATGAGGTTGCGCCGCCCGCGCAGAGCCGCGTCCACAATCACCCGCACGCCCTTGAGCCCCACCGGGCCGAGAGAGCCCGGCTCGGCGCCAAAGGCCTGGCGAATTTCTTCCGGATGCGCGGGACGAAACGCGGCCCCGCCCAGGGCCTCGCCCAGCTTGGCTTCGTTCACCTCGTGATCGCCGCGCACCAGCACCAGCACCAAGGACGGCCCGGCGCCGCTTTTCTTCTCCTCCGAGCCTTCCGGAGGAGGAATGGCATAAGCGACGCTCTTCATCAAGTGCGGGGCAGCCACGCCGGCGAAGCTAACCAGCTCCTCGATGGTGCGCACGTTAGGTGTGGAGAAGACTTCAGGCTTCTTCTCTCCCTCGATGTCTTTCACGGGAGCGACGCCCGCGCGGGCTTTCTCCAGGTTGGCGGCGTAGCCGCACTCGGGTGCGCAGACCACGATGCGGTCTTCGCCAGCCGGAGAGACCACCATGAACTCGTGCGACTGCGAGCCCCCCATGGCCCCCGAGTGCGCCTCCACCACCTGATAGCGGAGCCCGCAACGGGAAAAAATGCGACAGTAAGCTTCGTAGTGCTTCTGGTAGCTGATGTCGAGCCCGGCCTCGTCCAGGTCGAAAGTGTAGGAGTCCTTCATGATGAACTGCCGCAGGCGCATCAGCCCCGATTTCGGCCGCGCTTCGTCGCGAAACTTGACCTGAATCTGGTACCAGATTTGCGGCAACTGCCGGTAGCTGCGCAGCTCGCTGCGGGCTATATGAGTTACGACTTCTTCGTGCGTCGGCCCCAGCAAGACGTCGCGCTCGCCGTGGTCCTGGAAGCGGAAGAGGATGCCGGCCATCTGCTCCCAGCGCCCGGTTTCCTTCCACAATTCGGCGGGATGCAAAGCCGGCAGGTAGACCTCCTGGCCGCCGATGCGGTTCATCTCTTCGCGCAAGATTTGCATGATTTTGAGAGCCGAGCGCTGGCCGAGGTAGAGATAGGAGTAGACGCCGGCGGCGAGCTGGCGGACATAGCCGGCGCGGACCAGCAGCTTGTGGCTGGCCACCTCGGCGTCAGCCGGGTCTTCGCGCAGCGTGGGGATGAACAGTTGACTCCAGCGCATTCTCAATCCTTCTGCATAAACCTCAGAACAGTAGGGGAGCCTTTCAACGGTGTCAAGCAAGCCTGCCC
>CAYTXK010000350.1:0-2506 GCA_964441645.1 uncultured Acidobacteriota bacterium | reverse complement strand
TCACGAGCTTGCCGTCTTCCGATTCGTGGATGACGAAGTCGAGCCGATAGAGGTTGACCGGCTTCGGGGGCTTGGGGGCTTTCTCGGCGGCCTCCTGGGCCGCCACCCCGCAGACAGCGAGCAATAGAACGGCAATCGCTACAACGGCCAGACGCTTACTGATTGCATTTGTCATAGTGTCCTCCTTAGTTAGGAAATTCTTGGGATCCGTTCGGCCCCGGCCCCGGGGGCAACGGCGGGATGACCAGCGGCTCGATGAGCAGCGGCGCCAGCGGGTCGCGGAGCCCCGCCGCCAACAACTCTTCCCTGGGGGTTCCCTGCACGTAGCGCAGCAGGAGCCGCTCCTGCTCTGAAAGCGGCGCGGTCGAGGGAAACTCTTCGCGCCGCGGGAGCGCGGCGAGCAATACTGTCGCGCTGCGCGGGGCTAGCGGTGTCGCCTTGACGCGGGCGGCTGGGACTGTTTCTTTGGGAGACGGGGCCGGGGCCGGCGGAGCAGGCGCTTCGGCAGTGCGGGCGACGGGTGGCGCCAACCGCACCGGCTCGCGCCGCTCACTCAGAACGATCGCGCCGGCAACGATAAGCACCACGGCGCCAGCCGTCGCCGGCAGCCAGGCCCAGCGCCACCACAGCGGGCGCGGCGGCTCGGCGCGCACACCGGCCAGCAGGCGTTCTTCCAGCCCCGGGCGCGGCTCGACCTCGGCGTAGCGGGCGAGCGAGGCGTCGAGGAGTTGGTCAACGAACGGGTCGCGTTCTTTATCGTCCATGACGAGCCTCCAGGACGGCGGAAAGCTTTTCGCGCAGAAACTGGCGGGCGCGGAAGAGGCGGGTGCGCACCGAGGCTTCGGGAATGCCGAGCACTTCGGCGATGTCGGCCGAAGACAGTTCCCCTAGGGTCGAAAGTGTGAGCGGCTCGCGGATTTTCCGCGGCAGGGCGGCCATCAACTGCTCAAGCAAGGCAGTCATTTGCTGGTTGGCGGCGATTTCTTCCGGGCTGCTGCCGGCGGCGCGCAATTGGCGAACAGCCGCAGCAGCGTCTTCAAGCGAAACCTCGCTCGCCCCTCTCTTGCGGCCCACGGCCACGCGCCAGGCGATGCGGGCCAGCCAGGCGCGCGGATTGCGCACGGAAGGAAGTTGGTGGCGAAAGCGAAAGACGCGCAGGAAAGTCTCCTGGGCGGCGTCTTCGGCGTCTTGATGGTGGCGCAGAACGGAGTAGGCCACCTGGTAGACAAAGCGGGCGTGCTCACGAAGCGTCGCTTCCACTTGCTCGGTTGTGGCGTCCGGTATCGGAATCACTCCGCTCAAGATCGCCTGCCCACTGGCGGCCATTCCGGGTCCTCAGAGTGTAAGACCGCCCGGGGCGGCGGAGTGTTCAGTTTTTTTTCACCACAGAGGGCACAGAGAAAGACCAGAAGATTCAGAAGAGCTGCGTGGTCCAGAGGTCGTGGAGGTGGACGACGCCTTCGACGCGGCCCTCGGCGTCAACCACGACGATGGAGGTGATCTTGCGCTCCTCCATCAGGCGCAGGGCGGTGGCGGCGAGCTCGGAGCGGGCGATGGTGACGGGGTTCGGGCTCATGGCCTCGCCGGCGGTGAGGTGCAGAGCTTCGTCCTTGCGCTTCTGCATCAAGCGGCGCAGGTCGCCATCGGTGATGATGCCGGCCAGCCGGCCTGTGTCCTCGACCACCGTGGTCATCCCCATCCCCTTGCGCGACATTTCATAAATGACTTCGGGCATGGGTGCCGTGGGCGCCACGCGCGGCAGGGCGTCGCCCGAGTGCATCAGGTTTTCGACCCGCTGGAACTTCTTGCCCAGGCGACCGCCTGGATGAAGCTGGGCAAAGTCTTCTTCCTTGAAGCCGCGGCGCTCCAGCAGCGCAATGGCCAGGGCATCGCCCATCGCCATCATGGCAACCGTGGAGGCGGTGGGGGCGAGGTTGAGCGAGCAGGCTTCGCGCTCGACCCCGATGTCGAGCACCAGGTCGGCGGCCTGCCCGAGCGTAGATTTGGGATTGCCGGTGAGCGCCAGGACGGGGACGCCGAGGCGCTTGGCGGTGGGCAGGAGCTGGTTGATTTCCTCAGTCTCGCCGCCGTAGCTCAGCGCCACCAGCGCGTCGCCCTTGACCAGCATGCCCAGGTCGCCGTGGGCGGCTTCGGCGGGATGGAGGAAGAACGAGGGCGTGCCGGTGGAGGCAAAGGTCGCGGCTATCTTCTGCCCGATGATGCCCGACTTCCCCATGCCGGTGACCACGACGCGGCCCGGGCAGGCGAAGAGGCGCTCCACCGCCTGCTCAAAGGCTTTGCCGTTGGCGCCCGCCAGCCGCTCCAGCAGTTTCTGGAGGGCCTCCAGCTCCGTCTGCAACACTTTCCGCGCTGTCTCAAGACTCATAATAGGTTCAGCCAGTTTTGTGAGCCGCCACGAGTTTTTCAAGAAGCGATCTGAGTTGGGCTAGCGGCCACTGCGTGGCGGGGTCGGAGAGGGCGCGGTCAGGGTTGTCGTGGACTTCCA
>CAYTXK010000349.1:0-2512 GCA_964441645.1 uncultured Acidobacteriota bacterium | reverse complement strand
TCCATCACATCGCGCAGGCCTTGCAAGAGCGCGGCCTGGCGGTGTTGCGCTTCAACTTCCGCGGCGCCGGCAAGAGTCAGGGCCAGCACGACAACGGCCGCGGCGAAACCGAGGACGTCCGCGCCGCCCTCGACCACCTCGCCGAAGACGATCCCGGCGCCGGGATCGTTCTTGCCGGCTTTTCTTTCGGCGCCTGGGTGGGGCTGCGGGTGGGCTGCGAGGAGGAACGCGTGCGGGCGGTGATTGGCGTCGGCCTGGCCGCCAATGACAGCGACTTTTCTTACCTGGCCACCTGCCCCAAACCAAAACTCTTTGTGCAGGGCACGCAAGACCAGTACGGCTCGCGCCCAGCGGTGGAGAAGTTGATGGCGCGCGTCGCCGCGCCGCGGGAGTTAATCTGGATCGAAGGCGCCGACCACTTCCTCACCGGTCACCTGGGCGCGCTGCGCCAGGCCATCCGCGACCACCTGCCGGTGAGCTAGCGCCGGCGCTTGAAGGCTGGCGCCTTAGTAACGCGAACCGGCATTTAGGAGCACCTCAGGGGCTAAAGCCCGCATTTTCCCTGACCTTAACGGCGGGGCTGAAGCCCCGCCCTACCAAAACCGCCACTTCCTCAGGAGCTCGTTATTGCTGCCGGGCCAACTGCTGGTAGGCTTCCAGCGGGGCGGGCGGCGTGCTGAGCAGGCGCAGGTTTTCTTCCACGTGCTCGGAGTGCTTCATACCAACGAGTGCCGTCGCCACGCCCGGGGTGGAGCGCACGAATTGGAGCGCACCCTGGGCGTCGGTTTCGAGCCCGGCCCCGAAGAGCGCCCGCAACTCCGCTGGCAGACCGCGCGCCACCTGCCCTTGCAAAAGAGAAGCGCTGGCGAAAATGGTGATGCCCAGACGCGCGGCGGCTTCGAGCAGCGTCACTGATTCGCCGTCCACTGTCTGGTTGGGGAAGAAGTAGGCTTCCGGCATGGCCACGTTGTACGGCAGTTGTACAACTTTGAAGTGGTGGCTCGCACCGGCCACTTCTTCGGCCAGGTGGACTAATTCGGCGAGCGAAAGATAGTCGTGCGCTTCGGGGCGGCGCCGGTAGCCGTCCCAGGTGGCGGTGCCGTAGCAGCGGATCTTGCCGGCGGCCACGCACTCTTCGAGTTTGGCAAAGGCGGCGCGCAGGCGCGCCAAGAATTCCTCGTGTGAAACGGCCTGGAGCTGAGTTTCCGGGTTGTGCAGGTAGTAGATGTCAATGGTGTCGAGGTTGAGGTTGCGACGGCTGCGCTCGAGCTGGTTTTCCAAGTAAGCGGGCGCCATGCAGTGCATCCCCCCGACCACATCGTCGGGCCGCAGGATGCCCGGCCGGAGGTACTCCTCCTCGAAGTAAGTTTGAGGGTTGCGGGGGTCGTCGGCGTCCGGGGTGAGAAAACCGCCCTTGGTTGCAATAACGATTTCGTCCCTGTCAAGCCGCCCCTGGCCGACGAGTGAGCTGACAGCCGCCGCAATCACCCGCTCGCTGCGCTGGTAGCGATAGTTGATGGCGGTGTCGATGACATTGACTCCGAGGGTAAGGGCGCGGGCGATGGCGCTTGAATAGAGTTCATCAGTGACTGCGTCGTGCTCTCCGAGGTATGTTCCTAACCCTAATGAAGACAATAAGATAGAGCCACTTTCTCGAAAATGCCCCGCGGCGGCGCCGGCGAAGCGGGCGGCGTAGCGACGGGTTCCCTCGAGGGTGGCATGACCTGCCAGCGGCATTTGCCCTCCAGCCTAGGAATCGGGGGAGTATAGCAGAGGCCCCGGGGAGCCGCCCGGGACCAAAATTTTTTCCTTGTTGTTTGACTATTTGCTTCGTGCTAGACTCGATGTGCCTGGGTAAGACAGGTCTCGTCCGCAAGGGCGAGTTGGGCAGGGTGCGGGAGGCGAAAGCGTCCACGGGGCAATCACAACCCCCACCTCCCTAGAAGATTCGCCCCACGCCTCCCCTCCCTGCGTTTTTGCTCTTTTCGTGTGTCAAAGGCCATCAAAGGGCGTCAAACGCGAGACAAGCGTGAGCAGCAAGAGCCGCTGCGGAGCGGCGGGAAAGTTGTGCTAGACTAGCGGCGCTCATCGGTCGAAAAACCAGCCCGGAGCCAACTCGGTGCCCAGCCTGCGGGAATTCTTCAAAGGGCGCGAACTCTATTTCGTCACCCCTCAGTTGTCTGTCTCGGACGCGGCGCGCTATATGAGTGAGCGCAACGTGGGCGCGGTGTGCGTGCTGGAAAAAGACCTGCTGGTGGGGATTGTCTCCGAACGCGACATGATGAAGCGGGTGATCGCCGCCAACCGCGACCCGGGGGCGACGCGCGTGGCCGACGTCATGACCCCGAAGCCGATTATGGTGGAAGTCCACGAAAGCTACGAGCATTGCCTCAAGGTCATGAAGCAGGCGGGAGTGCGGCACCTGCCGGTGGTGGAAGGCGACCACCTGCTGGGCCTGCTCTCGCTGCGCGACCTGCTGCAGGTGGACATCGATGAGAAAGAAGAAGAGTTG
>CAYTXK010000348.1:1965-2516 GCA_964441645.1 uncultured Acidobacteriota bacterium | reverse complement strand
GTGCGAAGTTCGTGACTGGTGTTGGCCAGAAATTCGCTCTTGGCGCGGTTGGCCTCTTCGGCGGATTCCTTGGTTTTTTGCAACTCCTCCTCGGCCCGCTTGCGCCCGGTGATGTCGCGCACAAAGGCATTGAAGACGCAACTGTCCCCCACTCGCGGAGGCGAGATGGACAATTCCACTGGGAACTCGTGGCCGTCGCGATGCCGTCCGGTAATCTCGATGCGTTTGTTAAACACAGGCCCTTCGCCCGTAGCCAGGAAGTGTTTCAAACCTCGTTCGTACGCTTCTCGGTACCGAGGAGGAATGATAGTCGTGGCCGAGAGCTTGCCGATTGCCTCGCGGTCAGACCAGCCGAAGGTGGCCTCCGCCTGCGGGTTCCATTGGGTGATTTTCCCTTTGGCATCCATGGCGATGAAGGCGTCAGAGGCCCTCTCGAGAATCAAGCGGGTGCGCTCTTCGCTCGTTTGCAGCTCAGTGGTCCGCTCACGGACCTTGTCTTCCGCCAGCTCATTAGCGTCTTCCAGTGCTGCCCGTTGGCCAGCACTTTCCCG
>CAYTXK010000348.1:322-1955 GCA_964441645.1 uncultured Acidobacteriota bacterium | reverse complement strand
TGAATACTCTGGAAACAGGAGCGGATCAGGAAAATGTCCTCAAAAATAACCCAGGCGGCGTGTTCGACCCACCGCCACGGGCTGGCGGTCAGAACGCCAAAAACCGATAGCGGCCAGTAGATTCCGCGTATCGCATGGTCAGCCGCCACAACCAGAGTGGCTGGCACGAACACGCGCCAGTCGCGGTAAAAAGCCAGGAACGCCAGGGAACCGAAGACGTGGAAATGTGTCTCAATCCGCCCTCCCGTCAAATGAATGAGCAGAGCCGACATGAGCATCTGCCCAGTGGCAATGACACAGCGGGTCGAGAGCCTCCCGGGGCGGGTAAGCCCAAGAACAATGGGAAGAATGGTAATCACACCACCCAGATACAAGGCGGCATAGACATGGATGTGGGTCTGGCTGAAATAACCGGCCCACGTCTTTGGGGAGATCCAGAGGGCGGCGGCGATGGCGGCCAGCCACTGGGCGGCCATCAGGCCCGCGAACCAGCGATCCGTGCGCTTGAAGATCGCCTGCTGGTGCTCTTCGAAGAGCTGTGCCGCCCGCGGGGCGACGAATCCGTTTCCGTCCAATCCTTCCGTTACTTCTTCCATAACCCCTCTCCCTCTCGTCCCTGCGCCGCCGGGTTGTGCAAGGCACAGCCGAAAACAAACGTCTCCCTTCGTTCTGCCGCTCCCGTGGTTAGGAGGGACACCACAGCGCTCCGACCGGCGTTGTCGCCTGCGTGGCCGCGGGCACCCGTGATCCCCCCGTTGAACAGCAGGTGTCCTTGCGCGTCATAAAGAATCGTCTGCCCGGATGCGTAGGCGCGAAAACGAGCGGCTTCGACGCCGCCTTCATCAACGCTCACCTCCACCCCAGGGATGGCGGCGGCCTCGCGCCAGAGGTCGGTTTTCACCCAATCGTCGGCCACGTCTGCGGGCTTCCAGAAAAGGACGTGGGCCGACGTCTGGCCCTGGACGCGTGCCATGAGTAGGGCCAATTCCCCGATACCTGCGCGCGTGCACGGGCAGCGCGGGTGAGCCAGCATCACCAGCGTAGCCCGCCCGGGAGTGCGCGAAATCCGACTCTCGGCAGGCCAGCGATGAGGAGGGGCAGCAGTAGGACCGGGAGTGTTTTCGTAATCCCAAAGCACGCTCAGCCCTGCGCCGACTAGGCCTAGCCAAAGCACTACCGCTGCCGGGAGTAGCCGGTTGTAACTTGGCCGAAGGGGCATTCTTCTGGCGTCTCCAGCCGCCTCCCTCTGGACGCCGACCGAATCTCGCTCCCCCTGCGGTCAGCAATTCGCCTGCCAGTCGCAGCACGCCTTTGGCGTCAAACTTGCTTATGGAACAGCCCAGAGAGGGCGTGTGTCTAACGGTGTGAAAAGCTTGCGGATGAAACAGAAAGGGGCAAAAGCTGCCTTTCTTTCAACCGTTAGCTATTGCCAAGGGAACGTGGAACCGGGCCCGCTCTTCCCAAAACGGCAGCGATTTCCGCCTTTAGGAGAGACTGCCTGGACGGTCGGAGATGGATAAAGAAAGCATCTTGATTGCGGAAGACGACCAGGTGACGGTGCGTATCCTCTCCGGTCGCCTCCGCGCCTTGGGCTTTCACGTCTTGGTGGCCTTCGACGCTATGCAGGCGCTGA
>CAYTXK010000348.1:0-312 GCA_964441645.1 uncultured Acidobacteriota bacterium | reverse complement strand
CGACGTGCTGTTCCTTGACATCCAGATGCCCGGAGGCACCGGTGTCGAAGTGCTAACAAGGATCAAAGCCTCGGCCAAGACCTGTCAAATTCCCGTGTTGGTGGTTACGGGATCGATAGAGGCGGAGCGAGAGGCGAGCGTCAGGCAGATGGGAGCCGACGAGTTTTTCCGCAAGCCGGTGGACTTTGACGAGCTGCACCGAGCGCTTTGTCGCCTCCTGGGAAAGCCCGTGACTGGCCCTACGCCGGCCTGGACGCCCACCACCGGACCTGCCATCGCGGGCGTGCGATAGGCATGCGCCAGGTTCGGTGT
>CAYTXK010000347.1:2309-2532 GCA_964441645.1 uncultured Acidobacteriota bacterium | reverse complement strand
GCCAACACCAACCAGCGCAGCTTTGCCATCGACGTGAAGGCCAAGGCGGGCGCCAAGGCGGACACCGAGCTGGGAGCCGAAGCCCTGGCCGACGTGGTGCGGCGCTACAAGGAGCTCGTCCGCCAGCGCACCGGCAAGCCTTTTCCGCAGGAGCCCCAGGTGCAGTTGCGCATGGCGCGCGACGCCGTCTTCCGCTCCTGGAACAACCCCCGCGCCCGCTCTT
>CAYTXK010000347.1:0-2261 GCA_964441645.1 uncultured Acidobacteriota bacterium | reverse complement strand
CATGCACAAAATCTCCGAATCCCTGGGCACCGCCGTCAACGTGCAGATGATGGTTTTCGGCAACCTGGGGAACCGCTCCGGCACCGGGGTGGGTTTCACTCGCAACCCTTCGACCGGAGCCAAGGAGTTCTACGGCGAGTTCCTGCTCAACGCCCAGGGCGAAGACGTGGTGGCCGGCATCCGCACCCCGCTTCCGGTGACGGAGCTCAAGCGGCTGATGCCGGAGGTCTACACCCAGCTCAAGCGCATTGCCGAGCGCCTGGAGCGGCACTACCGGGATATGCAGGACTTCGAGTATACCATTCAAGAAGGCCGGCTCTACATGCTGCAGACGCGCACCGGAAAACGCACCGGGCGAGCGGCGCTCAAGATTGCCTACGACCTCGTGAAAGAGGGGCGAATCAAGCCCTGGGAAGCCGTTTTGCGGGTGGAGCCGGACCAACTCGAGCAACTCCTCCACCCCATCATCGACGAGTCGCAGAAACTTAAAGTACTGGCTAAAGGTTTGCCGGCCTCGCCGGGGGCAGCAGTCGGCCAGGTAGTGTTCAGCGCCGAGGCGGCCGTGGCTCAGGGAGGGTCACAACCGGTGGTTCTGGTGCGCAAGGAGACTGTGCCGGACGACATCGAGGGAATGAATGCGGCGGTGGGGATTCTCACTTCTCGGGGAGGGATGACCAGCCACGCGGCGGTGGTGGCCCGGGGGATGGGGAAGCCCTGCGTGGCCGGCTGCGAGGCCGTCCGCATTGACGAAGTGGCGCGGCGCTTCCAGGTGGAAGGGGTCGTAGTGAAGGAAGGGGAGTGGATTTCGCTCGACGGCACCACCGGCCGGGTCATCCTGGGCAAGGCGCGCACCATCGAGCCCGACCCGCAGGGCGGAGAGTTCGCGCGCTTCATGAGCTGGGCGGACCGCGAGCGGCGCCTGGGGGTGAGGGCCAACGCCGACATCCCCCGCGATGCCCGCGTGGCGCGGCGCTTTGGCGCCGAAGGCATCGGGTTGTGCCGCACCGAGCACATGTTCTTCGCCGAAGACCGCCTGCCTCATATGCAGGCGATGATTCTGGCCTCCACCGAGGCGGAGCGGCGGGCGGCGCTGGCCAAGCTGCTGCCTATGCAGCGGGAAGACTTCAAGGGTTTGTTCAAGGTAATGAACGGGCTCTCGGTGACTATCCGCCTGCTTGATCCGCCGCTGCACGAATTCCTGCCGCGCCACGAGGTTTTGCAAGCCGATATTGCGCGCCTCAAGGCCGCCGGCGCGAAGAAGGAGTTGAAAGAGAAACAGCGGCTGCTGGAGCGCGTAGAGGAGCTGCAGGAATTCAATCCTATGCTGGGGACGCGCGGCTGCCGGCTGGGCATTGTGTACCCGGAGATTTCGGAAATGCAGGCTCGCGCCATCATTGAAGCCGCCTGCGAAGCGGCCGCCAAGGGAGTTAAAGTGTTACCGGAGATTATGATCCCACTGGTGGGCCACGTCCGCGAGCTGGAACTGCAGCGAGAGCTGGTGGACAAAGTAGCGGCTCAGGTGTTCAAAGAGCGCAAGCGCCGGGTGCGGTATCTGGTGGGTACAATGATTGAACTGCCGCGGGCGGCGTTGACGGCGGACAAGATAGCCCGCGTGGCTGAGTTCTTTTCCTTCGGCACCAATGACCTCACCCAGACCACCTTCGGCTTCTCCCGCGACGACACGGCGCGGATTATCCGCGAGTACGAGCGGCTGGGCGTGTTGAAAGAGGACCCGTTTGCGGTCTTGGACGCCGAAGGCGTGGGGGAGCTGGTGCGCATGGGAACCGAGCGAGGACGCGCGGCCCGGCCGGACCTGAAAGTTGGAATCTGCGGCGAGCACGGCGGCGACCCGGCTTCGGTGGGCTTCTGCCACACGGTTGGCCTCGACTACGTAAGCTGCTCTCCTTACCGCGTGCCGATTGCACGGCTGGCCGCAGGGCAAGCCGCCATCCGGGAGAAGAAAGGGCTCGTAGAGCTAGCCGCCACAACAGCTTAGGAGATAGTTAAAGTTCTACTTTAGCTTTCGGCGGCGCTACCAGAACAACTCAGTCGGCCCCGAGGCTGGTCGGCGCCGGAAAAGAGACACGATGAGCCATCGGAACGGCCAAAACGAACCACGATGGCCTCCAAGCCCGGCCTGGCGATCTGGGCTTGACGCAAGAAGGCGATTGGTTTATGAATCCAAAGTTGAAATTGGAAATTCCAGCTTACATGACTATCCTCCACTGTCTTGCAAATGAAATATATCTGGAACTTCTAGG
>CAYTXK010000346.1:0-2559 GCA_964441645.1 uncultured Acidobacteriota bacterium | reverse complement strand
GAAGGACGTCTTCGAGGTGCAGGATGACATTGCCCGCAGCATCGCCCAGGCTCTGCGCATCACCCTCAGCCCGTACGAGGCCAAAGCCATCGCGCAGAAACCCACGCAGAACCTGGAAGCTTACGACTATTACCTGCGAGGGCGCAGTTACGCGCGGCGAGTGACGCGGTCCGATTTGGAATTTGCCATGCAGATGTACGAGCGCGCCATTGCCCTCGACCCCAATTTCGCCCTGGCCTATGCCGGGGTGGCGATTGTCTGCGGGTCTTACCACGAGTGGCACGAGCAGCAGCCGCGCTGGATCGAGAAGGGACTGGCGGCCTGCGAGCGCGCCCTGGCCCTCGACCCGCAGCTCCCCGAGGGGCTGGCGGCGCGGGCGCGCATGTTCTACGCGCAACACCAGACCGACGAGGCCATTCGCTACGCGCGCCTGGCCATCGAGCGCAAACCCGATTGTGAAGGGGCCTACTGGACGCTGGGGCAGGCGTGCTTTGTCTCCGACCGCTGGCAAGAGGCGGCGGCGGTGGCGCAGGCGGCTATCGAAGCCAGCGGAGATGATTACAACGTTTACATCCCCTATCTGAACATCTTGCAGCGGTTGGGGCAGACGGACTTGGCGCTGGCGCTGCGCCGGCGGGAGAGCGAAGTTTTGCAGCGGCATTTGGAACAAGTGCCGGAGGACGTACGCGCTCGCATCCTGCTGGCCTGCGACCATGCCCAGTTAGGGAACGAGGCCGCCGCGGTCCGGCAACTGGAAATCGCGGTGGAGCTGAAGCCCCACGACGCCAACATCCTCTACAACGCCGCCTGCGCCTATGGAATCCTGCAACGCAAGCAGGAAGCCCTGGAGCTGCTCCGCCGGGCGAAGCAGAGCGGGTTCAGCACTCTGGAATGGGCCGCACGCGACCCCGACCTCACCTGCCTGCGCGGCGACCCGGAATTTGAGCGGCTGGTAAGCGCCGGATAGAAGTTCGATTCCTGTTGGCAGCCGGGCCCTTAGCCCATGCCGGAAGTTTTCTCTCGCACGGGCACGATGACCACCGTGAACGGCGGGGGATACTTCTTGCGGTACTCGGCCAAGACCTGATCGGCGGTGGTGCCGGCCGGGCGCTCGAACCAGCCGCGCACTTCGGGGTTCCAGTGGTCGCTGCCGACCACCGTCACCAGAAAGCGTTTGCTGCCTTCCTTCTTGGCCATACGTATCGCCAGTCTCGGGGGGTTATTGTGCAACTAACACCAGCAGGGCGCAACCCCGAACTTAGGGGCCCGGCGCCGGCGCCGCTTCGCGCAGGAGCTGCCGGCCCGTCAGGGCGGCGCGGCCGAAAAGCATGCGCTTCAGCCGCCCGGGAACCCAGCGAGAGACCAGCCGCGCCAGCCCTTGCAGCCGGCGCAGCGTGCTCACCTCGCCCGTCCAGTGCTCGAGCAGCACGGCGTCGTCCACCTGATTTAAAACGCCGTCCACAAACAGCAGCGCCACCGTCAGGTCGTCGAGCTGCCCCAGCACGGGAATGAAGTCGGGAATAATGTCCCAGGGACTGGCGAGATAAACCGCCAAGCCGCCCAGCGCCAGCTTGACCCGAACGGGGACGCGCTCATCGCCGATCAGTTTGGGAATCAGCAGCACCAGGCGCGGCAGCGCCAGCACGACTTCCTTGAGCAGGGCCATCACTGCCTATTGTGCTACTCGGGCGGCGGAGAGCGCAAAATCTTTTCGTAGGCGGAGCGGTCGTTGATGTTCAGAACCACGCCTTCGTCCTCCGTCTCGACTTCCAGCACGTCGCCGGCGTGCTGCCGCAGCAGGTGACGGGCGCCTACCTCGAGCGGCGCCGCGCGCAGCTCCGCAAACAGCGCCGCCGAAAACAGCACCGGGTGGCCGCGCTTGCTTTTGTAGGTCGGAGTGACAATCAGCTTCCGGGTTTCGTTGAACTTTTCCAGTAGAGTTTGGATAACGCGGCTCGAGACCGCCGGCTGGTCCACCAGACACACCACCGCCCCCTCCACCATCCCCGCCGGCAGGGAATCAAGCCCGGCGATGAGCGAAGAAAGCTGGCCCATCTCCCACTGCGGGTTGACGACCGCTTCGCCCGGGTTGAAGCGCAGGCGCGCCTGCACCGCTTCGGCGTTCGCGCCCAGCACCACCCGCACCACGCCGGCCCCGGACTTCTTGAGCGCCGCCATCAGGTGTTCGAGAAAAGTCTTCTCGCCCCAGCGCAGCAGGGCTTTGTCGTCGCCCATGCGCGTCGAGGCCCCCGCTGCCAGAATGATGCCGGCGATTCGTTGCATACTGTCCTGGCTACTTGTTGGACGCTTCTGAACTGAGGCGCAGGAAGCGGGCCGCGTTGTTGTAGAAGATGTCGCGCTTCTGCTCTTCGGTGAGGAAGTCGGCCGCTTCGATGTTCTCCACCGCCACGCCGATGGCTTCCGGCCAGATCATCTGGTCGGAGCCGAACATCAGGCGCTTGGGCATTTCGCACTCAGTGTGCTGCATCAGCCGCCGCAGGTAGTCGTGGAATTCCTGGCGTGGCAAAACCCAGTCGATGACCGCCAGGTCGGTGTAGA
>CAYTXK010000345.1:0-2559 GCA_964441645.1 uncultured Acidobacteriota bacterium | reverse complement strand
TAGCGGGGTTGTAGCTGACGGGTGCCGGCTCCTTGAGTAGTGACGCCAAGCTGGCGAGCGGAGCCTCTTCGAGCTCGGTATCTATTTCCTCCTCGCCTTTTAGCATCGAATAGAGGCGCTGGATCGTTGTGATGCAGATCTTGCCGACGGGATCGAGCTTGTTGGATTGGAGGAGCTGGACGTTATAGAGCTCGGTGAACTTGCGATGCTCTTCCGGCGTGGTGAACTGCTCGAACTCTCGCTTGGCTTGCCGGCCCAGAGTCTTCCGGTCTACGAGAAATAAAACCCGCCTTGCCCCGGCGTACTTGACCAGCCGATAGCAAGAGTTGCAGGCGGTAAACGTTTTCCCGCCGCCACTGGCCATTTGGATGAGCGCCCGTGGACGGCCCTCGGCTAGTGAGCGCTCAAGGCCACGGATTGCGCGGATTTGAGCTGGCCACAGACCCTCTTCGATCAGTGGAGGCATCTGCCTTAATCGCGCACGCAGAGTGGACCCGGGAGTTTTAGATTCTTCCATCAGCCAATCGGCAAGTGTTTCTGGTCTGTGAAAGCCATAGACCGGGCCGCTGCGCGCGTCGGGTTCTAGTAGGTTGGTGAAGCGGGTCTCGACGCCTGTGCTCTGGTAGCAGAAGGGAAGCGGGCGCCGGTAGGCTTTCAATTCATCGGGCAGGCCAAGGCTGTACTTTTCCGACTGGATTTCATAGCCGGTGAGTGTGCTGCCTTCTTTCTTGGCTTCGATGACACCGGCGGCCGCGCCATCCACATACAGGAGGTAATCGGCGAATCCATAGCCGGACTTCAACGGAAACTCACGAACAGCGACGCCTCGGCCCGCGGTGAGGTTAGTCTCCTCCCTCGATTGCACGACCCAGCCCGCTTCTGTCAGGAGCTGGTCGATCGTCCGCCGAGCTTTTTCTTCGGGTCCTTCCCCCATAGGCGTGCCCTGGTCCGAGGATTATAACCGCGCGAGCCTCGTGCAGCAGGCTCTTGTTTGCGGAAGCCCTGCCCTGAGGGCGGTCGATATTTGAGGTCGTGCGGCAGAAATACTCTCATTTACTGTGCAAAATTCTAAAGAAGTGTGCACATCCACACTTTGACTATTATGGTCAATGCCCTGCGCGTCGGCGACCACCTACTGAAACGCCTGGGCTGAGGAGGACCTTGACGATGGCTTACGACGCCGTGGTGATTGGCTCCGGCCAAGGCGGTAATCCGCTCTCCCATAAGCTGGCCGACCTGGGTTGGAAGGTGGCGCTCATCGAGCGCAAGCATCTGGGGGGAACGTGCATCAACACCGGCTGCACGCCGACCAAAACCATGGTGGCCTCGGCGCAGGTGGCCTTCTACGCGCGCCACGCCGCCCGCTGGGGCGTGCGCACGGGCTCGGTCAGCGTGGATTTGCCCGCGGTGGTGGAGCGCAAGGACAAAATCGTGCAGTCGTTTCGCTCCGGGCAGGAACAGCGGGTGGAGAGCCGGGCGTCGCTGCGCCTCTACCGGGGCCACGCGCGCTTTACCGGGCCGCGCACCCTGCGGGTGGGCGACGAGGTCATCGAGGGCGAGCGCATCTTCATCAACACAGGTACGCGCCCGCTGCTGCCCCGCATCGAAGGCCTCGAGCAAGTGCCGTATCTGACCAACGCCAGCCTGATGGAGCTGCGCGAGCTGCCCGAACACCTCCTGGTCATCGGCGGGGGCTATATCGGGCTCGAGTTTGGACAGATGTTTTACCGCTTCGGCAGCCAGGTTACGGTCGTGCACAAGGGCGACCACGTGCTGGCGCGCGAAGAGAACGGCGTCGCCGACGAACTGCAGAAGATCCTAGAAGGCGAAGGGTTGCGCTTCGTGATGAACGCCGACACCAAGCGCATCGAGAAAAAGAATGGCAAGATTCATCTCGCGGTTCAGACCCCGGCCGGCACCGAGACTCTCGTCGGCTCCCACGTCCTGATTGCTACCGGCCGCGTCCCCAATTCCGACGACCTCGGGCTGGAGAAGGCCGGCATCGAGACGGACAAGCGCGGCTTCATCAAGGTCACGAACAAGCTCCAGACGAATGTGCCCGGCGTGTGGGCGCTCGGCGACGTCAAGGGCGGCCCGGCCTTCACGCACATCTCCTACAACGACTATCAGATTCTTTGGGCGAACATCATCGAGGGCAAAGTCTGGACCTCCGACAACCGGCCCGTGCCCTACTCCGTTTTCACCGACCCGCAGTTGGGCCGGGTGGGAATGACGGAAAGCGAAGCGCGTTCAAGCGGACGCAAGCTCAAGATCGGGAAGATTCCCATGAGCAACGTCGCTCGCGCCATCGAGCGCGACGAAACTGCCGGCTTCATGAAAATTGTTGTGGATGCCGAGACCGACCGCATCCTGGGCGCGGCCATTCTCGGACTGGAAGGGGGCGAGCTGGTGCAGATGCTGGGCACGGTGATGCTTGCCGGAGCCTCCTACAAGCTTCTCAAGGGAGCGGTGTACATCCATCCCACGCTGGCGGAAGGGTTCTTCGCCTTGATGGAGGACGTCAAGCCGGTCAACTAGGCAAGTCTGCTGATGAGATTA
>CAYTXK010000344.1:0-2583 GCA_964441645.1 uncultured Acidobacteriota bacterium | reverse complement strand
CTGGGGCCGCCGGCGCTTCCTGCGCTATTACCTGCTGACGGGCGTCGGGGCGGGCGTGCTCAACGTGGCCGTCAGCCTGCTCTGGGGTGGCCCCGCCGCCACCGTGCCCACCATCGGCGCCTCCGGCGCCATCTACGGCCTCCTGCTGGCTTTCGGGCTGCTCTATCCTCATCAGCCTATTTTCATCTGGTTTTTGTTTCCGGTGCCGGCGCGGATTTTCGTTTTGATTTACGGCACGCTCACGTTCCTTTCGGCGCTGCAAGGGCCGGGCTCCGGCGTCAGCCATATCTCTCACCTGGGCGGAATGCTGCTCGGGCTGGTCTATCTGCGCGGCGGCTGGCTCTATTACCGGATACGGTACCGTTATGCCAACTGGCGGATGAAGCAGGCGCGGCAAAAATTTGAGGTCTACATGCAGGAACAGGACAAAGAGGAACAACACCACAAAGAGTGGATTAACTAATGCCGTTCCAACTGATCCGCCAGGGGCTATCGTGCTGGCCGCCGGCTTGGCTTGGGCGCAAAAAGTTGGAACGGCACTAAGCCTTCAGCACCGCCAGTCGCAAGACTTCCGGCGTGATGTTCGACCCTGTAACCAGCAAAACCACTTTCTGTCCTTCGTGGGCGCGTCCGCTGGCGAGAAAAGCGGCGGTGGCGGCAGCGCCTGCAGGCTCGGCCACGGTGTGCTCGGCCAGCAGCAGGCGGTAGATGGCGCGGAGCATCTCTTCTTCGGAAACCAGCTTCATCTCCTCGACTAGGTGGCGCAACTCACGGACATTCGCCTCCGCCGCGCAGCGAACCGCCAGACCGTCGGCAATGGTGTTACAGGTATCGGTGCTGGTGGCGTGGCCTTCGCGGTAGGAGCGGTAATAGGCGGCCGCGCCCTCGGCCTGAACGCCCACCACGCGCACGGCCGCCTTCAAGTGCTTGGCGGCCCGCGCCACCCCGCGAATCAACGTGGTGTCGCCCACGGGAACGTAAATGACCTCCACCTCCGGCCACTGCTCCAGGATTTCGCAGCCAATAGTGGCGGGCCCGGGAGTGATGTTGGGGTCGTGGCCGTCTTCGACGAGATACAAGCCCTGCCGGCGCGCGAACTCGGCGGCGTGCTCGCGCGCGGCGTCGTAATCGCGACCGGCGTCGACGACGCTGGCGCCCAAGCGCGTAATCAACTCCCGCTTCACCGGGTTGGCCTTCTCGGGAAGAAAGACTGTCGCCGGGACTCCAAGGCGACCAGCGGCGTAGGCGATCGCTGCCCCGTGGTTTCCCGTGCTGGCGGTGACCACGCCGGCCACCGGCTCACCCTGCGCTTTGCGATGCAGCGCCGTCAGAGCGCCGCGCACCTTAAACGAACCCGTGGGAGCTTCGTTCTCGAGCTTGAGATATACCTGCGCGCCGGAGTCACGGCTCAGCGAGGGCGCTTCAACCATCCGCGTCGGCGCCAGGTAAGCGCGCAGCCAGACCCGGGCCTGCTCGACTTCGGTGAAGTCCATTCCAGGCTACCGGGCCATGGTGTGGAGCTTCAGCAGGTTGGTGGTGCCGCGGGCGCCGAGCGGAGTGCCGGCCACGATGGCCACGATGTCGCCTTTCTGCGCCAGCTTCTCCTGGCGCAGGCGCCGCTCGGCCTCGCGCGTCAGCTCGTCCACCTGACGCACCCGTTGGATGCGCCGCGGCAGCACGCCCCAGAGCAAGGCCAGCCGCCGGCGGACCTCCTGATTGGGCGAGAAGGCGATGATGGGGGGCGTGGGCCGCGCCTTCGACACCAGGCGCGCGCTCAAGCCGCTCTCCGTGAACACGGCAATGGCTTTCACTTGCAACTGGTCAGCGGCGTCGGCCACCGTTTCCGCCACCGCTTCGGGCACGGTGGCGTTTTGCAGCCGGCGTCGGCGCGGCGTGCGCACACCCAGGGTTTCCGCCTCCTGAATAATGCGCGCCATCATCTCCACCGCTTCGCGCGGGTACTTGCCGGCGGCGGTCTCGCCCGACAGCATCACGGCGTCGGTGCCGTCGAAGATGGCGTTGGCGACGTCGCTGACTTCGGCGCGGGTAGGGCGCGGGTTCTCAATCATGGACTCGAGCATCTGGGTGGCGGTGATGACGGGGATGCGGCGCTCGTTGGCGGCGGCGATGATTTTCTTCTGCGCCACCGGCACTTGCTCGGGGCGCATTTCGACCCCCAGGTCGCCGCGGGCCACCATGACGCCATCGGTGACCGAGAGGATAGCGTCGAGGTCGTCGAGCGCCTCCGGCTTTTCAATCTTGGCCAGCACCGGGGTGTTGTGGCCGGCGCGCTTGATGAGGCCTTTCAGCTCGCGAACATCGTCGGCCGAGCGCACAAAGGACTGGGCTACATAGTCGACGCCGTGCGCAAGAGCAAACTTCAAATGCTCTTTGTCGCGCGGAGTGAGGGAGGAGATCTTGAGCTTCACGCCGGGAAGATTGACGCCTTTGCGTTCCCCCAGCAGGCCGCCGTTGATTACACGGCACAGGACTTCCTGACCGCGGGTCTCCAGCACGCGCAGCTCGATCAGGCCGTCGGACAGCAGGATGCGGTCGTTGGGACGAACATCCTGCGCCAAGCGG
>CAYTXK010000343.1:0-2599 GCA_964441645.1 uncultured Acidobacteriota bacterium | reverse complement strand
CGCGCTTTACCTCTACGCTCTCCATCTGGTGGGACACGTGGATTGTGGACGGCTCGGTCAATCTACTGGCTGCGGTGGTGTGGACGCTGAACCTGCCGGCGCGCGCTTTGCAAACCGGTCTGGTGCAGCGCTACGCCTTGTGGATGGCCACCGGGGTCGTGCTGCTGTTGCTGTATTACGTCGAACGCTACTGGAACTTATTCTCTGCTTGGTGATGAGGTGAGGTGCAACGGTGCTCCCCACGCCTGAAAACATTCTGAATTGGATCTTACTGACGCCGCTCGTCGGCGCCGTCGTCTTGCTGGCCATTCCCGGCGCCGAGAAGAAGGCCATCCGTCTGTTCGGCAACCTCTTCATGTTCGCCGGCTTGCTGGCCTCCATTCCGCTGGTCTTCTGGTTCGACAAAAACGCCGACGGCTTCCAGTTTGAAATCGTCGCCGACTGGATTCCTTCCCTCGGCGCGCAATACCACCTGGGGATCGACGGCATCAGCTACCTGCTCATCATGCTGACCACCGTGCTCGGCTTCATCGCCACGCTCTCCTCCTGGGCGTTCATCCAAGAGCGTGTCAAAGAGTATTACATCATGTTCCTGGTGTTGCAGGCGGGCATGCTGGGCGTCTTCCTTTCGCTCGACCTCTTCCTCTTCTACGTCTTCTGGGAAGTGATGCTGGTGCCCATGTACTTCATCATCGGTATCTGGGGCCACGAGCGGCGCCTCTACGCCGCCATCAAGTTCTTTCTCTACACGCTACTGGGCTCGGTGTTGATGCTGCTCGGAATTCTTGCGCTTTATTTCTGGCACGCCGGCCTGCACCAGGCGGGCGCGGCCTGCCCGGCTTTGGGGGTGGCGGGGCACACTCTCGGGCAAGCCTACACCTTCAGCGTCCCCGTCTATCTGGAGTTGGGTTATCTCATACCGCCGCATCTGCAGTTCTGGATGTTCTGGGCCTTCTTCATCAGCTTTGCCATCAAGGTGCCGATGGTGCCGTTCCACACCTGGCTGCCGGATGCGCACGTCGAAGCTCCTACGGCGGGCTCGGTAATCCTGGCGGGCGTGCTGCTGAAGATGGGCACCTACGGCATGATGCGTTTCTCCTTGCCCATGTTCCCCCAGGCCAGCCGCGACGCCGTTCCTATCGTCGTCTTCTTTTCGCTCATCGCCATCGTCTATGGCGCGCTGGTCTGCATGATGCAGAGCGATATGAAGAAGCTCATCGCCTACTCCTCGGTGTCCCACCTCGGCTTCTGCACCCTGGGCATCTTCGCCCTCAATCAAGCCGGGCTGGCCGGCAGCCTCTTGCAACAAATCAACCACGGCATTTCCACCGGCGCCTTATTTTTGATTGTGGGCCTGCTGTACGAGCGGCGGCACACCCGCGCCATCAGCGCTTTTGGCGGACTCTCGACTCCCATGCCCTTCTTCGCCGCCGTTTATCTCATCATCAGCCTTTCCTCGCTCGGCATGCCCCTGCTCAACGGGTTCATCGGCGAGTTCACCATCCTGCTCGGCGCCTGGCAGGTGAACCACTGGTGGGCCGCCATCGCCGCCCTGGGAATTGTGCTGGGCGCGGCCTACTTGCTGTGGCTCTACCAGCGGGTGATGTTCGGCGAGGTAACGCAACCGGAAAACCAGGGCCTGCGCGACCTCAACCTCCGCGAGGCCGTCACTCTCATCCCGCTGGTGATTTGGGCCTTCTGGATCGGGGTCTATCCCAAGCCCTACTTTGAAGTGATGGAAAAGCCCGTCGCGGCGATAGTTCGTCACCTGGAAGCGTCGGCCCCGCAGATGCCGCCGCCCCCGGCCACCGCCGCGCCGGAGACTCCCCCGGAGACGACTCCGCGCTGATGTGGTCTGACTTCTTCACGCGCGACGACTTCCGCGCCATCGTGCCGCAGCTCGAGCTGACCCTGTTCGCCTGCGGCATCTTGCTGATGGATTTTCTGCTCGAGCGCCGCCACAAGTACATGAACGCCATTACGGCGCTGCTGGGCGTGGGCTTCAGCGCCTTCGAGGTGGTGCGCCTGATGCGAAGAGGCGAGACCATCGAAGCTTTCAACGGCATGTTCGTGGCCGATTCGTTCTTCCTGTATTTCAGTCTGGTGTTTCTCCTGGCCACCGCTGTTGTGGTGTTGATGTCAATCACTTACCTGGAAGTCGAGGACGAGAACGAAGGCGAATACTACGCCCTGATTCTTTTTGCCGCGGTTGGAATGATGTTTCTGGCCGGTGGGATGGACCTCATCACTCTCTTTGTCGGCCTGGAGCTGATGGCCATCAGTTTTTATCTGCTCACCGGTTTCCTGCGCCGCGACCGCCGCTCCAGCGAAGCCGCGCTGAAATACTTCCTGCTGGGCGTGTTTTCCACTGGCGTGCTGGCCTACGGCTTCTCTTTGCTTTACGGCGTCAGCGGCTCCACCAACCTCGAACGCATTGGCGAAGCCGTCCGCCAGCGGGGACTGGAAGATCCCATAGTGTTTCTGGCGCTGGTGGCCGTCGCCGCCGGCCTGTTCTTCAAGGTCGCCGCCGTGCCGTTCCACCAGTGGGCGCCCGACGCCTACCAGGGCGCCCCCACGCCCATCACCGCCTACATCTCCG
>CAYTXK010000342.1:0-2600 GCA_964441645.1 uncultured Acidobacteriota bacterium | reverse complement strand
GCTCGTTGCGGGTGGGCGTGTCGATGCCGTAGAAGCAGGGCGAGACGATGGGCGGGCAGGAGACGCGCACGTGCACGGCCAGCGCCCCGGCGCCGCGAATCATGCGCACGATCTTGCGCATGGTGGTGCCGCGCACAATGGAGTCGTCCACCAGCACCAGGCGCTTGTTCTCCAGCAGGCTGCGCACCGGGTTGAGCTTCACCCGGACGTTGAAGTCGCGGATCTTCTGCTCGGGCTGGATAAATGTGCGGCCAATGTAGTGGTTGCGAATCAGCCCCAGCTTCAACGGCACTCCCGATTCCTGGGCATACCCGATGGCGGCGGCGCTGCCGGAATCCGGCACCGGAATCACCAGGTCGGCGTCGGCCGGATACTCGCGCGCCAGCAACCGCCCCAGCATCTCGCGGCTTTTCTGCACCGGCCGGCCGAAAACGATGGAATCGGGCCGGGAGAAATAAACGTGCTCGAAGATGCAGTAGCAGTGCTTGACCGGCGGCGAAAAATAACTCGACTCCACGCCCTTCTCCGACAGCACCACCATTTCTCCGGGCTCGACCTCGCGGATGTACTCCGCCCCAATCAGGTCAAAGGCGCAGGTCTCCGAGCCCACCACCCAGGCCGAGTCCAGCCGCCCCAGGCACAGGGGGCGAAAGCCGCGCGGGTCGCGGATGGCGTAGACGGCGTCGTGGGTCAGCATCACCAGCGAGTAGGCGCCTTCCACCTGGCGCAACGCCTCCGGAATCGCTTCGCGGATGGCCTCCTTGCGCGATTGCGCCAGCAGGTGAACGATGACTTCCGTGTCCGAGGTGGTCTGGAAAATCGAGCCGGCGGCTTCCAAGCGCCGGCGGACCTGCTCGGCGTTGACCAGATTCCCGTTGTGCCCCAACGCCACCGCACCCTTGTTGCAGCCGACGACGATGGGCTGGGCGTTGCTGAGGCAGGTTTCCCCCGCGGTCGAGTAGCGCGTGTGGCCGATGGCGGCCGCGCCAGTGAGCGTGCCCATCGCAGCCTCGGTGAAGGCCTCCGCCACCTGCCCCATCCCGCGGTGCGAGTGAAACTCGCGGCCGTCGCTCGAAACAATGCCGGCGCTTTCCTGGCCGCGGTGCTGGAGGGCGTAGAGGCCGAGGTAGGTCAGCTTGGCCGCTTCCGGGTGGCCGTAGACGGCGAAGACGCCGCACTCGTCGTGAAAGTGGTCGTCGTGAATGGGCGTCGGTTTCATCGCCTTTCGTTAAGCCACGGCTCCGTGGAGTTGGCGCGGGAGCGCCGTCCGCCAGAGCTCTGCCAGCCGGTCAATGTCTTCCTCCAGCACAATCTTGCCGTTGAAGTGCACGCGGAATTCTCCCGCCGTCACCCAGCCCAACTGCCGCGCCTCCACCTCATATTGTGCCGCGAGGCGCAGCAAGTCGGCAAGGTGAATCTCTTCGACCTCCAGCAGAATGCGCGAGGGCTCTTCTCCGAAGCAAACCGCTTCCAGCGGTAGCTTCGACCCGAGCGTGACCGCGGCGCCGCAACGCGTCTCCGCCGCGAAGCCCATCTCCGCCAGCGCCACCAGCAGCCCGCCATCAGAAACGTCGTGGGCGGCGGTCACGGTGCCGCGCCGCATCAGCTCAAGGCAGTAATCGTGCAGGCGCTTTTCATAAGCCAGATCAATCGCCGGCGGCGCGCCGCCCACGCTGCCTGCGACCGTGCGCGCGTATTCGCTCGAGGAAAAAGTCGTCTCCAAGTCCTGCCGCTCAACCGGCTGGCGGCCGAGCAGCACGATGGTGTTGCCCGGGCGGCGAAAGCCAGCGCGCACGGCGCGCTCGACATCCTCCAGCACCCCCAACATCCCGATGACCGGCGTGGGATAGATCGGCTTGCCGCGCGTTTCGTTGTAGAAGCTGACGTTGCCGCCGGTCACCGGCGTCGCGAAAACGCGGCAGGCTTCCGCCATGCCGTCAATCACTTCGCTGAACTGCCCCATCACTTCCGGCTTTTCCGGGTTGCCGAAGTTCAAGCAGTTGGTCACCGCCCAGGGGCGCGCGCCCACGCAGACCAGATTCCGCGCCGCCTCGGCCACGGCGAGCTCGGCGCCGCGGCGCGGGTCGAGGTAGCAATATCGTCCGTTGCCGTCCACCGTAAGCGCCAGCCCGCGGCGCGTGCCTTTGAGGCGCAGCACCGCTGCATCGCCCTGCCCGGGCAGCACCACGGTATTGGTGCGCACCGTGTGGTCGTATTGCTGGAAAATCCAGCGCTTGGAGGCGATGGTCGGCGAGCCCAGCAGCCGCCGGAAGTTTTCCAGCAACCGCGCCGCCGCCTCGGCTTCAGGAAGGAACTCGAACAACTTGCTAGGCCTCGCGGCGAGCTGCGCCCCGAACCTTCGGGGGCGCTCGTAGACGGGCGAATCCACCGCCAGGGCGCGGGCGGGAATTTCGGCGACGACTTCCCCGTGGTGGCGCACGCGCAAGGCGCCGTCGGCGGTGACTTGCCCGACAATCACCGCGTCGAGCCCCCACTTGCGGAACACCGCCAGCACTTCCTCTTCCCGGCCCTTTTCCGCCACCACCAGCATCCGCTCCTGCGATTCCGAGAGCATGATTTCGTAGGGCGTCATTGCTTCT
>CAYTXK010000341.1:0-2609 GCA_964441645.1 uncultured Acidobacteriota bacterium | reverse complement strand
CGTGGCAACGCCCATACTTACTCCTACAACAAATTCTATCGCTGTGAGGACGGCGGGTCAATTGCGCAGGCAACTCTGTCATTCTGAGCGAAGCGAAGAATCTCAACCGACGGTACATCGCAACGCTGCGATTCTTCGGCCTCACAGGCCTCAGAATGACAAGCAAGAGTCTGATGCATCTAGCGGGTGAGTAGGCCGCGTTGACTTGCCCCGCCGCCCGCACTACCATCGTCAAGGCGGTACTCTCCCATGCTCGGCCAGGTCGTTTCCCATTACCGCATTCTTGAAAAGCTGGGCGGCGGCGGCATGGGTGTGGTCTACAAGGCCGAAGACATCAAGCTCGGCCGCCACGTGGCCATCAAGTTCCTACCCCCCGACTTGACGCGCGACTCGCAGGCCGTGGAGCGCTTCCAGCGCGAAGCGCGCGCCGCCTCCGCTTTGAATCACCCCAACATCTGCACGATTCACGACATTGATGAGCACAACGGCCTGCCCTTCCTGGTGATGGAGCTGCTCGAAGGCCGGACCATCAAGCACCTCATCGCTGGCCGGCCCCTGGAGGTCGAGCAGATGCTCGATCTCGGCCTGCAGATTGCCGACGCCCTCGATGCCGCCCACTCCAAGGGAATCATCCACCGGGACATTAAGCCGGCCAATCTCTTCGTCACCAAGCGCGCCCAGGCCAAAATTCTCGACTTTGGCTTGGCCAAGCTGCTGCCGCAGCGAAAACTGTCCCCCGAGGGGCTGGGCGCCACGGCCACAGCCGCGGCGGGGGCCACCGCCAGCGCCACCATTTCCGAGCAAGACCTCACCAGTCCGGGCATGGCTCTGGGCACCGTGGCCTACATGTCCCCCGAGCAAGCCCGCGGCGAAGAAGTGGACGCCCGCGGCGACCTTTTCTCCTGCGGCATCGTGCTCTACGAAATGGCTACCGGCCGACACGCCTTTGCCGGCGGCACCTCGGCGGTTATTTTTGACGCCATTCTCAACCGCGCTCCCACCCCGCCGGGGCGCCTCAACCCGGAACTGCCCCCCGAACTCGAGCGCATCATCAACAAGCTGCTCGAAAAGGACCGCGATGTCCGCTACCAGAGCGCCGCCGAGCTGCGGGCCGACCTCAAGCGGCTGAAGCGCGATACCGACAGCGCGCGCACTCCCGTCGCCGGCGTCCAAGCCGTCCCGCGACCCCGCCGGAAATTGTCCCTTCTCGCCGTCGCCGGGCTGGCTCTGGTTATCGTAGCCATCCTGGCGGGGACGGCGCTGGTTCGCTGGCGCCGACCGGCGGCCCCGCTGCGGACCGATTACGTGCAGTTGACTGACTTTGCCGATTCGGTCACCTCGCCGGCGCTTTCCCCCGACGGCAAAATGCTGGCCTTCATCCGTGGCCCCGACGCCTTCTTCGGGCCCGGCCAGGTGTACGTCAAGCTGCTGCCCGATGGCGAACCGGTGCAACTGACGCGCGATGATCGGCTGAAAATGAGCCCGCTCTTTTCCCCGGATGGCTCGCGCATCGCCTATACGGTTCCCTGGGATACGTGGATTGTCCCCGTGCTGAGCGGCGAGCCGCGCGTGTTCCTCCCCAACGCCTCCGGCCTCTCCTGGATCGGCAGCGGGCGCCTGCTGTTTTCCGAAATCAAAAGCGGCGTCCATATGGCCATTGTCACCGCCGGCGAGAGCCGCGCTGATTTACGCGACATTTATGTCCCCGCCCACGAGCGCGCCATGGCTCACCGTTCCTATCTTTCCCCCGACGGCCAGTGGGTGCTGCTGGCCGAGATGGACAATGTGGGCTGGCTCCCTTGCCGGCTGGTGCCGCTTGACGCCAGCTCGTTGGGCAAGCCAGTCGGACCACCCGATGCCAAGTGCACCTCCGCCGCCTGGTCGCCCGACGGCCAGTGGATGTACTTCAGCTCTGATCCGGGTGGGAGCTTCCATATCTGGCGGCAACGTTTTCCCGACGGGGAGCCCGAGCAGATCACCTTTGGGGCGACGGAGGAAGAAGGCATCGCCGTGGCGCCCGATGGCCGCTCGCTCATCACTTCCGTCGGGAGCCATCAAAGTACTCTCTGGATTCACGACGACAAGGGGGAACGCCAGCTTTCCTCCGAGGGCTCGGCTGTAGTGACCGGACTGACCCCGGGGGTTTTCTACTCCTCTTTTTCCACTGACCGTCGGAAGCTCTACTACCTGCGGGCGGCTGCCTCCCGGGCTTTCGTCGCCGGAGAGCTGTGGATGGCCGACCTGGAATCCGGCCGCAACGAGCGCGTCCTGCCCGGGCTCTTGATGACCAGCTACGACATCTCGCCTGACGGTAAGTGGATAGCCTTCACCGCCCTCGATGAGCAGGGTCGCTCCAAACTCTGGCGCTCCCCCTTGGACCGCCGCTACCCACCGCGCGAAGTCCCTTCCTCGGTGGCCAGCTATCCCGTCTTCGGTCCCGCCGGCGACCTCTACTTTCAAGACTCCGAAGGCAACCAGAACTTCATCTATAGCCTGAAGACGGACAGCACCGAGCGTCAGAAAGTGGTTTCCGATCCGGTCATTTCTTTCGCCGGCGCCTCGCCCGATGGGAAGTGGCTGCTGGCGCGCGTGCCGGTCAAGAGCGAACA
>CAYTXK010000340.1:0-2633 GCA_964441645.1 uncultured Acidobacteriota bacterium | reverse complement strand
AGGCGGGTGAGGAGGTCGAGGCCCTCCTGGCCGGAGGTGGTGTCGCGGGCGTAGTTCAAGTCCATGAGGGCGAGGTCGAAGTCCTGGGCTTCGATGGCGGAGAGCACGGCGCCGGGGGAGGTGGCGGCTTCGGTCTGGTAACCCTCGGTCTTGAGCAGCAGGCGCAGGGACTGGACGACGTCGGGCTGGTCGTCGGCGATAAGAATCCGCGGAAGCGCGCCGGAGGTTTTCATAGCTTGCGCTCTATCTTACTGCGAGTGGCAGCGGGATGCATCCCCCCGGGCCATCGCGCGCCTCGCGGGGCTACTCGTAGCGCAAGGCCACTAAAGGCTCGACGCGGCTGGCGCGGCGCGCGGGCAGATAGCAGGCCAGGAGCGCTACGCCGGCGAGCAGCACGGAGACGCCCGCGAAGGTCAGCGGGTCCGTGGGCCGCACTTCGAACAGCAAGCTTGCCAGCAGGCGGCTCACCGCCCACGCACCGGCCAAGCCCATCGCCACGCCAGTCAGGGTCAGCACCATGCCTTGCCGCAACACCAACCGCAGGATGTCTCGCCGTTGCGCGCCCAAGGCGAGGCGAACGCCGATTTCGTGGGTGCGCTGCGCCACCAGATAGGCCATCACGCCGTAGAGCCCCACCGCCGCGAGCACTACCGCCAGCAGAGCAAACAAACCCAGCAAGAGCATGGAGAAGCGTCGTGGGGCCAGTGACAGGGCGAGGAACTGCTCCATAGTTTGCGGGGCGTAGAGGGGTTGATCAGCGTCCATGGCCAGCACTTGCTGGCGGATGGCCGGCACCAGGCTCATGGGCTCGGTGGTGGTGCGTGCCACCACGGTCATGTTGGGATCGGGGTTCTGAAGATGCGGGAGATAGAATTCCTCGCGCACCGAGCCTTCGAGGGCGGTGCGCTTGACGTCGCCCACGACTCCCACCACTTCCAGCCAGGGACTAGTGGAATCGAAGCCACCGCGCTTCAAGCGTTTGCCGATGGGGTCCTCATCGGGCCAGAAGCGCCGGGCCAGCGTTTGGTTGACGATGACCACGCCGGGCGCCTGCGCGGTGTCGCGCTCGGCAAAGGGGCGGCCGCGCTGGAGAGGAATCGCGAGAGCGCGGAAGTAGTCCGGGCTAATGATGGCGGCGTCCACCAGCGGCGTCTCTCCGGGCGCGGGCTCGGGGCGGCCCTCGATGGCGATTGAGGTCTGCCAGCCCTGGTTGCTGAAAGGCAGCACATTAACGATCGCGGCCGCCTCCACGCCCGGCAGGGCGTCGACGCGCTCCACGACCTGCCGATAGAAACCGGCGACCTGCTCCCCTTGCGGATACTTGAGAGGAGGCAAGTCAATACGCAGAGTCAGAACATTCTTGGGGTCGAAGCCGGGATTGACCCGGACCAGCCGCACAAAGCTGCGAATCATCAGCCCGGCGCAAATCAGCAGCACCAGCGAGGAGGCCACCTCCGCCACCACCAGCACGGCGCGCAGGCGGTGGCGGCTCGAACCGGCGCCCGTGCCGCGTCCGCCTTCCTTGAGCGACTCAGCGAGATTGCCGCGGGAAGCCTCGAGCAGGGGCGCGGCGCCGAAAATGAGGGCGGTGAATAGCGAGACCGCGAGCGTGAAAAAAAGCACGGAGGCGTCGACACCGATCTCGCTGGCGCGGGGAATGTTGCCGGGGTTGGCGGCGCGCAGCCAGTCGGTTCCCCACACCGCCAGCAACAGACCGAGCCCGCCGCCCAGGGCGGAGAGCACCAGGCTTTCGGTGACGAGCTGGCGGAGCAGGCGCCCGCGCGCCGCCCCCAAGGCGGCGCGAATAGCAAACTCCTTCTGCCGCACGGTGGCGCGGGCGAGCAAGAGATTGGCCACGTTGACGCAGGCGATCAGCAGCACGAAGCCGACCGCGGCCAGGAGCACAAGCAGGGTGAGGCGGATTCCTCCCACCGCGGCTTCGCGCAACTGGGTGACGGTGACGCGGATGTCGATGTTGCTGTCGGGATACTGCTGCTCGAGGCGGGCGGCGATGGTTTCCATCTCCGAGTCGGCTTGCTCGACACTCACGCCCGGCTTGAGGCGGGCGAGGCCGATCAGTCCCGGATGGTTGCCCCGCTGCATCATCTCTTCGTCCACCAGCAGCCCCAGCGGAACCCAGATTTCAACGCCGCTGGGGAAAAGAAAGCCCGGCGGCATGATGCCGACCACGGTGTAGCTCTGAGCGTCGAGCGTGAGCGCCTGGCCGACTGCCGCGGCGTTGCCCCCAAAGCGCCGCTGCCAGGAGCCGTGGCTCAAGAGCACGGCGCGGCGCCCGTCGGGCTGGTCTTCCTCGGGGAGAAAGGTGCGTCCCTGAAGCGGCCGGACGCCAAGAAGGTCGAAAAGGTTGCGGGTGACGAAGGCCGCCGGAACGCGCTCGGGTTCGCCGCGCCCGGTTAGATTCAGGTTTCGAAAGCGGTTGTACAGCGCGATGTCGTCAAAGATGGTGTTCTGCTGGCGCCAGTCGAGGTAGTCGGGATAAGCAACCATCATGGCCGGAAGCTGGTGGGAGCGCTGCCAGAGGAGCACCAGCCGGTCGGGGTCTTGATAAGGAAGCGGGTGGAGCAGGACGCCATTGACGACGGCGAAGATGGCGCTGGTGGCGCCGATCCCCA
>CAYTXK010000339.1:898-2648 GCA_964441645.1 uncultured Acidobacteriota bacterium | reverse complement strand
CTCATAACTCCTCCTCGGTCGCGCGCTACTCGTAGCGCAGGGCTTCGATCGGGTCGAGTTGCGCCGCCTTGTGCGCGGGATAGTAGCCGAAGAAGACTCCCACCGCGGCCGAGAACACCGCCGCCACCACCACCGCCTGCGGCGAAATAAATACCGGCCAGCCGAGAAAGCCCGAGATCAGCGCGCACACCGCCGTCCCCAGGACAATCCCCGCCACCCCGCCCAGCAGCGCCAGGGTCACGGCCTCCACCAGGAATTGCCGCTCGATGTCGGTCTCAGTGGCGCCGATGGCCATGCGGATGCCAATCTCGCGCGTGCGCTCGGTAACCGAAACCAGCATGATGTTCATAATCCCGATGCCGCCCACCAGCAGCGAAATCGAGGCGATGCTGCCCAGCAGCAGGGTCATCACCCGGCTGGTCTGCTCGGCCAGCTCCGCTACTTCCGACTGCGTGCGCACGGCAAAGTCGTCCTCCTGGCCGGGGCGGATGCGGTGGCGCTCGCGCAGCAGGGATTCAATCTGCGGCTGGGCCGCCAGCGAGGCTTCCTGGCTGATGGCGGAGCAGGAGGCGAACTGCAGCCAATCCTGCCCGGAAAGTTTCTTTTGCAGAGTGGTGTAGGGGACGAAGATGCGGTCGTCCTGGTCGTCGCCGAACGCCGACTGCCCCTTGGGCGACAGCACGCCGATGACCCGGAAGGGCTGGTCCTTGATGCGAATCTGCTGCCCGATGGGGTCCTCGGCCACGAAGAGCAAATCCGATACGGTCTTGCCCAGCACGGCCACGTTCTGCGAAGCGCGCGTTTCTTCCTCCCCAAAAAGAGACCCGGCCAGTAGCGGCCAGTCGCGCTGCGCGAAGTAGCTCTGCGTCGTGCCCATCAGGCGCGTGAACCAGTTTTGGTTCCGGAAGACCACCTGGGCGCTCGCCATCGTGCCCGGAGCGCAGAAACTGATGAGCGGCAGTTCGCGCTCAATGGCGTGCATGTCGTCCACCACCAGCGTCTTTACCTGCCAGGACCCGCCCCGGGCTCCCCCCGGCCGCCGCGCCGGACTGCCGGCGGAAACAAAAACCGTGGTGGTGCCGAAGCTGGCGATTTGTTGCCGAACCTGGTTCTCGGCGCCCTGCCCCACGCCCACCATGGCGATGACCGCCGAAACGCCGATGACAATCCCCAGCATGGTGAGCGCCGACCGCATTTTGTTGCGAGCCAGGGCCCGCAGGGCGATGCGCAGGATGGCGCTGAGTTCCATAGTCGGCTACTCCGACGCCCGCGCCAACTCGGCCGAGGTCTCCGCCAGCATGTGGTGCACGGCTTCCAGCGCCTCGTGGCGGCCGCCGACCTTGAGGTCGCGCAGGATGTGGCCGTCGCGCATGTACACGATGCGGCGGGCGTAGGCGGCGATATCGGCTTCGTGGGTGACCAGCACGATGAGCAGGCCGCGCTGGTGGTTCAGGACTTCGAGCAGGTCCAAGATTTCGGCGCTGGTGCGGCTGTCGAGGTTGCCGGTGGGTTCATCGGCGAGAAGAATGGAGGGTTCGTTGATGAGCGCCCGCGCCACCGCCACGCGCTGCTGCTGGCCGCCGGAAAGTTGGCTGGGGAAGTGATCCTCGCGGCCCTCCAGCCCCACCAGCCGCAAAGACCGGCGAGCGCGCTCGTGGCGTTCCTCGGCGGGCAGCCCGGCATAAAGCGTCGGCAATTCCACATTTTCCAGCGCCGAGGTGCGCGCCAGCAGATTGAACTGCTGAAACAC
>CAYTXK010000339.1:0-888 GCA_964441645.1 uncultured Acidobacteriota bacterium | reverse complement strand
ACAAATCCGATTTTGCGGTTGCGAATCCGCGCCCGCTCGACCGAGGAAAGCTCGGCGACATCCGCCCCGTCGAGCAGATACCGCCCCGCCGTGGGCCGGTCGAGGCAGCCGATGAGGTTCATCATCGTGGACTTTCCCGAGCCCGACGCCCCCATGATGGCGACAAATTCACCCGGGTGAACCTCCAGCGACACCCCGCGCAGTGCGGGAATCTTGACCTCGCCCAGGTCATAGATTTTCTCCACGTTTTCGAGCTGAATGACGGTGTGGTTTTGCACGGCGGCCGCCCGGAAACTAGAAGCGTCGCATCCCGCCCGGCCCTAGCGGAGACTGCTGGCGCCCGGGTCGGACGGTTTGGCCGATGACGACTTTGTCGCCCGACCGCAACTCCCCTTCCACCAGGGCGGTGAAGGTGAAGTCAGTGACGCCGGTCTTGACCCGCACGGGCTGCAAGGTGTTATCCGGCCGTAGTTTCCAGAGAATCTGACTCATGGGCTCGGTTTCGGAGCTCGCGCGCGGCGGAGCGGGCGAGCCGCCCTCGGCGTCCCCCTGTCCCTGGCGGGCCTGCCAGCGCGCCCGCATCTGGGCGCGCTCTTCGGGGCTCATCTTCTGCAGACGCTCGCGAAAGTCGCCGCTCCGGGCCTGGCCCGCAGCGGTCTCGCCGCCTTTTTGCTCCTGGGCGTGCACGGTGCTCTGGCCGTTGTCGGGGCCGGCGGGCGGCCCCAGCAAATTGTATTTGGCCAGCAGCGCGCGGCGCTCCTTTTCCGGGAGGTCAGGGGTAAAGCGCAGGGCGCCGTTGGGAATCTTGACCACACTCCGCGCCGTGGCCACCGGAATGGTCACGTAGGCGGTCATGCCGGGCAAAAGCTTCCCTTGCGGATTCTCGAA
>CAYTXK010000338.1:0-2664 GCA_964441645.1 uncultured Acidobacteriota bacterium | reverse complement strand
CCATTTGGCGGCACCCCTGGAACCTCTTAGATGGGCTGTCACTTGGCGGCGACCAGCGCCAGCTCGCGCTCGATTTTTTCGTTGATGCCCCCGGCGACAAAACCCGCCGCCACACGGATGGCGTGCTTGATGGCGTTGGCGTTCGAGTTGCCGTGGCAGATGATGCCCACGCCCTTGATGCCCAGCAGCGGGGCGCCGCCGTACTCCGACCAGTCCACCCGCTTGCGGAACTCTTCGTAGGCCTGGCGGGAAAACACGTAGCCGAGCTTGGCAGCGAGCGAGCTGGAGAAGGCTTCCTTGAGCATGGCCAGGATGGCTTCGGCCGTGCCTTCGCTGATCTTGAGCGCCACGTTGCCGATAAAGCCGTCGCAGACGACCACGTGCACGTCGCCGCTGAAGACGTCGCGGCCTTCGACGTTGCCCACAAAGTCAAAACTCAGCGGCGACTCCCGCAGGCGCCGGTGGGTTTCGCGCACCACTTCGTTGCCCTTGGTGGCTTCCTCGCCGATGGACAGCAGGCCGACGCGCGGTCGGGCTACGCCGAACATCACCCGATAGTACACCTCGCCCATGATGGCGAATTGCTGCAAAAGTTCTGGGGGGCAGTCCACGTTGGCACCCACGTCCACGAGCACGGCGGCGGTGCCGCGCTTGGTGGGGAGGACCGAGGCCAGGGCGGGCCGGTCCACCCCGGGCAATACGCCCAACTCCATCTTGGCGGCCGCCATGGCGGCGCCGGTATTGCCGGCCGTGACTACGGCATCGGCTTTGGCGTCGCGCAGCAGGCCCACGGCCACGCGAACCGAGGCGTCCGGTTTGCGCCGCAGGGCTTTGACCGGACTCTCGTCCATGGCGATGACTTCACTGGCGGGGACGATTTCGATGGGAAGGTTCTTGGTGGTGTGGCGCGCGAGTTCACGCTCCAGCACGTCGGGCAGGCCGACCAGAAGCACGCGGACACCGTACTGGCGCGCCGCCAGCACGGCGCCGTCGACTTCCGCCTGCGGGGCGAGGTCGCCCCCCATGGCGTCCACAGCAATGGTGGTCATTGAGGGCGCCAGCCTCCGGCCGGCTTACTCGGTGTCCACCGCCACCACGGGGCGCCCGCGGTAATAACCGCAGTGGAGGCAGGCGCGGTGAGGCAGCTTGAGCTCGTGGCAGTTGGGGCACTCGCCCACGGTACGCGCCCGCAGGGCATCGTGGGTGCGGCGCTTGTTCTTGCGCTGGTGCGAATGACGTCGTTTGGGATTGGGCATAAACCCTCTTTTCTACGGCCTCAGATTTTTGACGGCTCTTTTCTCTTCGCCAGCCAGTCGGCCAGGGGCGCGAGGCGCGGGTCGGTCGCGGATCCGCCACAACGGCAGCGCTCCCGGTTCAAGTTGGCGCCGCAGCGCGCGCACAACCCCAGGCACTCGGCGCGGCACAAAACCTTCAGCGGCAGCGCCAGGTGGACCTGCTCGGCCAGCACATCGGCGAGGAATAGCCCCTCGCCGGTGTAGAAGCCGATGTCGGCGTCGCCGGGCCTCAACTCGATCTCCTCCTGGCGGCTGATGCTGGCCACGGGACGATAGAGAAGATCGAAGCGGGGCTCGATTTCCTCCACCACCGGCTCCAGGCAGCGGGCGCAGGCCAGCTCCAGGCGCGTCGCCAGCCGCCCGACAATGTGAATCGCGCGGCCGACCAGTTCCGCCGATACCTGAACGCGCAGCGGGCCGGACTGGCGAAACTCCCGCGTGCGAAAATCAATCGTTCCGGGAGCGAATTCTTCCTGGAACGTGAGCTGGTGTTGCCCGAGTTCCCTGACGCCGATAAACATCGCGGCACCCGCTATTATAAAGGGCCTCGCGCCTGGCAGCAAGTAAGCACTCAGCCCGCTGGTTTGGGCGCCGCGGCGCCGAGCTGTTCGGCATGGACGCGGAAGAGATATGTGTCGGTCATGCCGGCAATGTAGTCGCAAGCCACGCGGTAGACGGGCAGGCCTGCCTGCCGGCCGGGCAGGGTTTGAGTCTGCTCATAGTAGGGCCGCGGCAGCCGCTCCGGGTGCTCGCTATAGAGCAGGAAAAGCTCTTCCACCGCCAGCACGGCAGGGTCGCGCTCTTCCAGGATTTGCGGGTGGTTGTAGAGCCGCCGCCGGAGGAAGTCCTTGAGCTGGCGGTTCTCGGCCGTCCCGGCGGGGGAGAACGCGACCAGGCGCTGCGGGTGGCGCCGGCCGGCTTCGACCGAATCAATGCGGTTTTCCGCCAGGGTGCGGCGGGTGGTTTCCAGAAGGTCGGTGGCCAGGCGATCGATGAGCCGCCGCAAGGCTTCGTTGAATTGCAGTTTCGGAGAGGCGGTGGCGTGCCGGCGGGCCACGTCAGTCCAAACCGCGCTGAACACCGGCACTTCCTCGGCGATGGCGGTGTAGGTGAAGAGGCGGGCTTCGGCGCCGTCGTCGAGGTCGGCGGTGTTGTAAGCAATCTCATCGGCGAGATCAATGAGCTGGGCTTCGAGCGGAGGGCGCTGGTCGAGGCGGTACTCGGCCAGCTCGGGAAAGTCCGCGGGCGAGTAATCGCGCGAGTGCTTGATGATGCCTTCGCGCACTTCGAAGGTGAGGTTGAGGCCGGGGAAGTCGGCGTAGCGCTGCTCGAAGTGCTCGACGATGCGCAGGGCGTGCAGGTTGTGGTC
>CAYTXK010000337.1:0-2679 GCA_964441645.1 uncultured Acidobacteriota bacterium | reverse complement strand
TTCCGGTCGGTCCGATTGCCTCGTAGTGGGCACCGATGACCTAGCCCGGACCTATAGATGCAACTCCTGGAAATATTCCGAATCGTTGGTGTTTGCAAAAACACAATCGCTAAGCGGTACGGGCAGAACACCGCTTAGCGATTCTGAACCATGGGAACTACTTGGAGGGCTTGTACGCCTTGCAGACTTCTCTAACCTTCCGTACGCCGACCTTTTCCAGCGTAGAGACGTCTTCGCAAATCTTAGAATACAACAACTGGGGGTATTGGTTGCTCACCGACTTGTACCTCTTCAGTATCCGCTCTGGGTCCACCTTGAACTGCCCTGTTCTACCCTTGCTTTTGGCACCGCCTTTGCGCCTCAGCGCGCGTTGAGCTGCGCCGTACTTAGCATCCTCCACGGTGAGTGGCTCACCCGTCGCGATGAGCATCGCGCGCTCGGCACGGCCGCGACGCAGCGTCTCCCATAACTTCGCATGGGGTCGCGTTGTCGGTGGTTGCTCAAGTGGTTCAAAATCCCCCGCCAGGTCAAAGTCTCCCGCGGTGGTGCGTCGGCCCCGCTTCTTCGGTTGCTTACTCGGTTGTTTCTTCGGTTGCTTCTTTGGCATCGACACAGCCCCTCCTTGGCTGTGGGGGTGAAGCGGGCGCCACTAAGAAGGTTAGTGACGGGCCCCGAAGGGCGCACAGCCCGGCCGGGCTGCCCCGCTCTTTCCCTACCCATCGTTTCGCGAAGCCGAACGGTGCCGGGCTGGCCCCGGTGGGGATGGCCACCGAAACCACTTGCGGGCATCGCTGCCACCCGGCTCCCGCTGCACTGCGTCACTTCTGACTCCCAGCCCCCGCTGCACGAGTTACCACGGCCAATGTCGTTCGGGGGTCAGCGTGCTGGTACGACTTGAGCAGTGTAGCCGTGTCAGTCCACCCGCCCGCCGCCGCCACGTCTTTGAGCGGCATGTCTTTGCGGAGGGTCGCCCAACCACGTCGGAAAACATGGAACCCGCCCTGTGGTTCGTGCGCTAGCCCGGCCATCCGCTCGGCGTCGCGCAGCCATCCCTTGCACGCGCGACGCTCCATCTGCCGGGTGGGGTCCCCGGGGCACGGGAACAGCAACGCGCTCCCGATTCCCGGCCGAGCTGCGCGCCACTCGTCTAGTGCGGCCCGCGCGATCTGGTTCATCGGCACTATGTGGTCGTTCCGTTTGTTCGTCTCGGTACACCCGGCGTACCAACGGATCGCGCCGAATGGGGCAGCGGTTGAGGACTCGAAGTTGATGTCTTGCCAGCGCAGCGCGAGGACGGCGCTGATGCGGTGCCCAGTGCCCCACAGCAGATCGAGCAGCACGCCGAACACGAGGGGAATGGGCTGCCGCTCCCGCTCCTGCTTTCGCACCCGCCCGGGATGCAGCGGCGGCCGCCGTCCTACTTGGGCGCGGAGCGCGGCGTAGCGTTCTGGCGTGGCCCATGGGCGGCGTATGGTGTGCTTGCTGACCACGTCATCCCATCGGACCCGGTCAAGCGGGTTAGCGGCCAGCAGGTCTTCCCGGCCGGCGTGAATGCAGGCGCTGTTGAGGGCTTGAAGGTCACTTCGCGCGGCCGTCCAGGCCCGGCCTCCTTGCGTACGGTACAGGTAGAATGATTGCAGGTCGCTCGTCTTGAGGCCCGCGACGGCGCGGTCAAGGCCGAAGTACTCAGCGACTCGCCGAACCTGCGCAGCGCGGTCCTTACGGTAGCCGGGTTGCGCCTTGAGTGAGCCACGTAGGGCGTAGTGGTCCGCGAGCTGTCCGAGTGTCAGTGGTGTGTCGGTCTTGAGCGCCGCTGGCGGGAACGTGGAACCGCTCCCATTCGTTTGCCCCAGCCTGGCTAGCTCGGCGATCAGGTCAAGCGCCTTCGCCCGGGCGGCTGCTTCCCGTTCCTTCTCTGCGCTGCCCAACTCGGCGCGGGTGCAGCCGAGGGACACCATCTTTTGCCGCCCGTCCACCATTCGCACCGCGTACAACTTTCCGCCTTTGCTTAGCTCTGTCACCCGCAGCATATACCCCGGATATCGCGGGTCCTTGATTCGCGGAACGCTCCAGAGCTGCTGTCGCCTCTTAGTCATCGGGCCATCCCCCGTTTCGGTCAGCGTAGTCGGTTCGCGAGTTCTCCAATGAGTCGTGACCTGCTACGCTGCTGGGGGAGGGCGGGCAGACCGTTGCCAATGGGTAGGTCGCCGCGGCGAACGCGCGGGGCGTGCTTTCGACCGGCGTTGGGGAGCTTGCCCCGCCTGACCAGATCGGCGAGGTGCGCGGCCGAAACGCCGCAGAGCTTCGCCGCCACGGGCAGCCTGAGCACTTCGCTCCCGGTCACCTGCAGAGCCTGTTCGAGTTCGACCGCCGCCCGCTCCCACAGCACGGCGGCCTCGGGGCTGCCACCCCACTCCCGCAATGCTTTCGCGCGCTCGCGCCAGGCTGGCGGCAACTGCTCGGGAAGTGGTGTCACTCTGGAAATATTTTGAATCGGTGGTGCTTGCAAAAGCAGAATCACTAAGCGGTACTGGACTGGAACAGCGCTGCGGAGGGGCCGAAAGTATTAGCGCCGGACCCGAAAGTATTAGTGACGGGCCCGGCGGTCTATCTTTTCGATCTGCTAACTGATTTCGTGCAAAGGGTTTATCGAATCGGGACGGCGGGATTTGAACCCGC
>CAYTXK010000336.1:0-2699 GCA_964441645.1 uncultured Acidobacteriota bacterium | reverse complement strand
TTTGCAAAGAAAACTTCGACCACATTGACTACAAGGACGTGAAGACCATCGGCCAATTCATAGGCGAGCGGGGCAAGATTTTGCCGCGACGGGTGACGGGCGTCTGCGCGCCGCATCAGCGGCAACTGAAGGTGGCCATCAAGCGCGCCCGCAACATCGCGCTGCTGCCGTTTGGCTCTCGAGCCTAAGGAAGCCGCAAGGAGCTGCCACATGGAAGTCATCCTTCGAGAAGACATAGCCGCGTTGGGACGGCGGGGCGACATCGTCGAGGTCAAGGCCGGCTACGCCCGCAACTATCTTCTGCCGCGCAAGCTGGCCATGGAGGCTACGGCGGGCAACCGCAAACAGGTGGTGGAGATGAAGGCCGCCGGCGCGCGCCGCGAAGCCACAGAAAAAACCAGCGCCGAATCGCTGGCCGCGCAGCTCGCCGGTGTAACGCTGACCCTGCCCGCCAAAGCGGGCGAGTCCGACCAACTGTTCGGTTCGGTCACCGCCATGGATATCGCCGCCGCCCTCGAGGCCCGCGGCTTCACGATTGACAAACGCAAAGTGCTGCTGGAAGAGGCGATTAAAACCCTGGGCGAGTACGAGGTTCCGGTGCACCTGCACCACGAGGTCACCGCCAGCGTCAAGGTGAGCGTCGTCCGCGAAGAGTAGATCGCCCCGGCATTTCCGTGGCACAGGCTTCCTGCCTGTCCTGCTCCTGCCGAAGCAACATCAAGGTTTCGCGGCCATCGAGCTCCGCTTGAGCTCTTCGATCCAGTTCAAGACGACAGTGAATTGTCTCGATTGCGCCTCGGACGTGTTCGGAAGCTTCAGCAAGAGAAACCGGCCATCGGGCGCCACGTCGTAGTTCGCCACCGCGCCGCCGGGGGCAAGGCTTCCCGCAAAGAACGTGCGCGGCTTTTCCGGCAAGAACTCCCGCCCGGGTTTCACGGCGACCACTATCAACTTGTCCGCCACGCGGTAGAAAAGTTCACGCCCATGGCGCGCCCACCGGGGATCGCTGCCGCCTTCGGTCGAAACCTGTACCTTGCCACCGGGACCGGGGAAAGGACGCACGTAGATTTCCTTGCGGCCGGTTTCGTCGGATTCGTAAGCGACCCAGCGGCCATCGGGCGAGATCACCGCGTCCGATTCGCTGTAAGGCGTCGCTAGAAACACGCGTGGCGTGCCCGGCTTGCCGTCCACCACCGGCAACGTCCAGAGGTCCCATTTGTTCACGGGGTCCCCTTCCTGGTAAAGCAGCGTCTTGCCATCCGGAAACCACGAGGTGGGAAACTTCGGATTGTCGGTCTTCAGCAGCAGCTCCGATGCCCCGCTGCCGTCGGCCGGCTGCCAATAGAGGTTCAGCAGACCCAGCCGCGTAGCGGCAAACGTTACGCGCTTGCCGTCCGGCGTCCAGAGCGGGCCCATATCGTTCCCGGCCTCAAACGTCAGCCGCGTCAGAGTGCCGCGACCGAATTCGAAGAGCCATAGGTCCTGATCCTGTCCCAGAACCCCCATGGCGACGCTCCGGCCATCCGGCGAAATGCTGGGGTTCGCAAAAGCACGCTGGGGGATGGCGATCACCTCTTCCTTTCCCGAACGGCTCACCCATACCGGTAGGCGGGCTTCCGCTTCCAAGCCACCCGCCAAGTACACCAGCGTGCCGTTCCCGGAGACGGCAACCTGCGCCGCCCCGCTCAGGTTGTGCGTGGCGACCTTTTCGAGTACCGGGAAGGCCGGACCGGTGAGCTGGAGGCGGCTGGCGTCGAAGGGCGCCGCAAACAATGTGTCGCCGCGCACGAACAGGAGTTGGCCGGTGCGCAAGTAGCGGGGGAAGGAAGCGCCTTCCACCAGAGTGTGCTGCGTTCCGTCGCGGAGGGAACGGGCCACGATTCGGGAGTTGGTGACGTCCACTCCGATACCAACCTCAAACAGAACCGCCTCTCCGCCGGGCAAGACCTGCGGCCAGTGGTGAATGCGCTCGTTCTTCGCAGAGTCAATGGTGGTGACCGTTTCGGGTGTCCCGCCCGCCGCCGCCACGCGCCTCAAGCCGGAACTGCGATTCAACGTGAAGTAAATCATATCGTCCGCGGCCCAAAAGCCGCCATGGGCCACCTCCGGCACGTTGGCAATCGTTACCGAGCCTCCCCCGGCGAGGGCCACTTTCTTCAAGCCCGCGGTGGATAGAAATGCCACCCACTGCCCGTCCGGAGAAAAAAACGGTTCGTAAGCGCCTTCCGTGCCCGGAATGGCTACAGCCTCGGGCCGGTCGAGGGCACGGAGATAAAGCTGCGGCCGGTTGTCCCTCGCGATGGCGCTGAAGACGATGCGGGTTCCATCGGGCGAAATGGCAATCAGCGGCTCACCCCGAAAGCGTCTCAGTTCCGCGTCGGCAGGAACCGGGATGGCGAAGCGGGCCACCGGCGCGGTCGCTTGCGGTGTGTTCCGCCACGCGACCCCAATCGCGGCGACCGCAATGGCGGTGGTCAAGCTCGCGACCGCCCAGGGCAGGGCCCGCCGCCTCCAAGGGGCCGGCTTGGTCGTCAATGTTCCGGGCCCGGTCACGTCCTCGCCGGCCTCCGGGTGGGTAAGGGCGTCTTCGACCGTGAGGCGGGCTTCGCCGATGGCCTGCAATCGGCGTTTCATGTCTTTTTCAAGACAACGGCGAAGCAAATGGCGGATGGGAGGCGGCAGCCCCACGGGCAACGCAG
>CAYTXK010000335.1:0-2702 GCA_964441645.1 uncultured Acidobacteriota bacterium | reverse complement strand
AGCCCCGACCCTTCGGGGCGAAGAATCTCAACTGAGCCCAACGCAGCGCCGAGATCCGTTTGGCCCTCGTCTCTATTGTCTCTATTCCGCTGGCCGCCCCGGGCCAGCGAGGCCGGAGGCGCCGCCCTAACTTTTGTGCTTGACAAATACATCGGACTCCTATATATAGGACAGTCATGATTACCACCAGCATTAAGCGCGGCAGCGCCCAGCTGGCCATCCTCGCCCTGCTGGCCGACGAGCCCCTCCACGGCTACGAAATTGCCCGCCGCATCGAAAAGCAAACCGGCGGCCTGCTGCGCTTCACCCTGGCCTCGCTCTACCCGCTGTTGTACCGCATGGAAAAGCGCGGCTGGGTGCGCGGCGAGTGGCAGACGCTGCCCAACGGGCGCCAACGCCGCTGTTACCAGTTGACCCCCCGGGGCCGCAAACAAGCGGCGCCCATGCGCAAGGAATGGGGGTTGCTTTTTCGGGCGCTGCATAAGCTGGCGGGAGTGGGCCGTGCGTGAACGCCGGGCGCGAACCAGCCCTTTCAGGGTAGGATGGGCCCATGCCTGATTGGCACGCCCTTGCCGCGCAACAGTTGGCTGGCTTGCGGTTGCCGGAGGCGCGCCGCGAGCAAGTCTTGCAGGAGCTCTCCGAACACCTCGAAGACGAGTTCGCCGCGCTCCGCCAGCGCTTGCCGGAAGACGAAGCCCAACGCCAGACACTGAACCTGCTGGACGCCTCCGACGTCCTGATCCGCGAGATTCGTCGTGCCGAAAAGGAGGACCCCATGAGTCAGACTACACGCGCCCTCGCGCTTGTTCTCTCCGGGATAGTGACGGGCGCCGTCCTTTACCTTCTCTCCTTGGTTGTCTTTGTCTTCGTACTCGGCGGAACAGCTCTCGCCGCTGCCGTCGAGGCGGCGGGTCGCCCCACATTTCCCCCCTTGCCTTGGATCCTGCATCTGGCGATGGGCATCTGGACCATGTGGCTGTACGCCGCCCTCCGTCCGCGCTACGGCCCCGGGCCGAAGACCGCAGCCATAGCCGGGTTTGCCTTGTGGGTCATCGCCGCCCTGGTTGAGGTTAATTGGGTCTCGTTCCACCTCGCTCCAATTCCCCTGGGCGCACTCGCGGCTCCTCTGGCGGCAGGCTTGCCAACGGCGATTCTGGCGGCGGTGGCGGGTGCGTGGCCCTACGACCAACTTTCCCGGCCCGTAAAGACTCCCGTTCCCTCGACCTAACCCAAGGAAAGTGAGCTGCTCGCGGTAGGACAGACATTCTTGTCTGTCCCGCCGGAGGCGCTCTTGTTACCATACCTCGGCGGTTAGCCTCCAAGCCGGAGGTGCCCACAACGCCTGACAGACTTGCTATCACTCGTCGGCATCTGCCGCACTGGGCCTTACCCGGGGCTACCTATTTCATCACTTTCAGAACTCTGCGAAAGCAGTTTACGGAGCCAGAAATTCTTGCAGTGCGGGATCAAATCATCTCTGGGCACGCCTCTTTTTATAACCTCGTCGCTGCCGTGGTTCTGCCCGATCATGTCCATCTTCTTCTGTGTCCTTTGCCAGGGTATTCCCTCCGCCGTGTCATGAAAGGAATCAAGGGAAAGACCGCACGACTACTGAACCAGGGCCGACGCAGTAAGGGTTCCGTGTGGCAGGCAGAGTCATTCGACCGTATTGTGCGAGATCAGGCGGAGTTGGATGAGAAGCTCGAGTACATGCTCAACAATCCTGTGAAAGCAGGCCTGACCGCTGATCCTTGGAATTACGCTGGGTGGTACTTCAGAGAAAAAGGAGGGCAGACAGGAATGTCTGCCCTACCAAAGAAGTCAGCCGTTTGAGGGTAGGACAGACATTCTGGCTTGCCTGTGTTAGCCGAAGGGCCTGTCCCCGCCTAGGTCAACGAATAGCCCCCATCAACGAGCAGCACCTGCCCGGTGATGAAATCCGACTGCGTGCAAAGAAAAAGCACTGCCTGCGCCACATCTTCGGCCGTTCCGGCTCGTTTGAGCGGCGCACGCTGAACATACTTCTGCCCCATCTCGTCCGGCTCTTGGCCCGGAAACTGCACCGAGCCCGGCGCCACCGCATTCACCTGAATCTCGGGCGCCAGGGCCCGCGCCAGGCAGCGAGTCAGCATCACTACCCCGGCCTTGGAGACGCAGTACGGGATGAAGCTCGGCCAGGGCTTCAGCCCGCCCAGGGAAGCCAGGTTGACGATCTTACCGCGGCCGCGACGCTTCATCGCCGGCGCCACCGCCTGGGCGCAGAAAAACTGCGATTTCAGATTGACGTCTTGGAAGCGGTCCCAGTCCGCCTCGGTGATGCTCTCCCAGCCTCCGCGCGCGAAGATGCCGGCGTTATTCACCAGGATGTCCACCGGGCCGAAGCGCTCGCCCGCCGCGCTGGCCAGCTTCTTGACCTGGGCGACCTGGCTGACGTCCGCCTCGAGCGCGCACGCCTGTCCTCCCTGCCGTTCGATCTCCCCCACCGTCTCCGCCGCCTCGGCCGCCGACGTGTGGTAGTGGACCACCACGCGCGCCCCCGCCCCCGCCAGCCCCAGCGCAATCTCGCGCCCAATGCGTTTGGCCGCCCCGGTCACCAGCGCCACCTGATTTTCCAGTGCCCGCTCCGCCATCTCGCACCTCCTCCGAGTCCCCGCCGAACCATAACACAGCCGTTTGTCATTCTGCTTGCCCTGTCGGAGCGC
>CAYTXK010000334.1:0-2705 GCA_964441645.1 uncultured Acidobacteriota bacterium | reverse complement strand
CGTGGATGCCGTCCCGGCCGGTCTTGGCACCTACGTAGATGACCGGGTTGCCCACGCCGCGCGCACAGGCAAGAAAGATTTTGTCCTTAGGCGCCACACCCAGGCAGAGAACATTGACGAGCGGGTTGTGCGCGTAGCCCGAAGGTTCGGGCTCGAAGTAAACGTCCCCGCCCATGGTGGGCACGCCGATGCAGTTGCCGTAAAAAGCAATGCCGCTCACCACGCCTTCGGCGAGCGCGCGGTTCTTGGCGTCGTCGAGCGACCCGAAGCGCAGCGCGTCGAGAATCGCCAGCGGCCGCGCGCCCATGGTGAAAACATCGCGCAGGATGCCGCCCACGCCGGTGGCCGCGCCTTGAAACGGCTCGACGAAACTGGGGTGGTTGTGCGACTCGATCTTGAACACCGCCGCGTAGCCGTCGCCTACGTCCACCACCCCGGCATTTTCCCCGGGGCCTTGCAAGACCTGCGGGCCGCTGGTCGGCAATCGCTTCAGATGGACGCGCGAGGATTTGTAGGAGCAATGCTCGCTCCACATCACGCTGAAGATGCCGAGCTCGGTGAGGGTCGGCTCGCGCCTCAGGATTTGCAGGATGCGCTCGTACTCCTCGGCGGTCAGGCCGTGCTGGGCCACCAGGTCGGCGCTGAGTTGAGAACTGCTCATGAAGGAGTTACTTCCTTTACCTTTTGGACATACTGATGATTTAGCTCGACGTACCGCTTACTGAGCGGCCCCCACTGTTGTTCCCAGGGGTATTCGAGTCCGTCTTGTAGATAGGCTGATCGGATAGCATTGACTATGCTAATGCAAACGTCCATCGCATAGAAAACAGGCAATTCCGCTAACGACGGATTCCTTGCTAGAGCGAGCCGAATGTACCTTTTCCCATTTCTCTCGTAGGAATTCCACCGCAGACTTCCGGACGTTGCGTGGCTTGCGGTTTGTGAAATGAGGCCATGCAATTTCTGAATCTTGTTCCCTCGTGTTCCAAGCCGCTTGAGGATTCCCTCAAAACTTATCTCGGCAAATTTGTGATCCATTTCATGCATTGCCGTCTGGTATTTCTTCTCATGGACCACGAACTCCAGTTGAGCACAGCGCTCAATGCTCGTTCTCAGAATGCACAGACTCTCTGGTACGTTACCCCAAAGACCAACACGAATTGCGACAAGTACGTTCGAAAGAGCATCCATCGCAAGCGTTGCGACTGCCTGTTCCTTGTCTCCTCTAAAGGGCATCTTCAGTAGGGACTCACACCCTAGGGCAATCACCTCTGAGGCTAATTCCACCCAATACCTTAAGAAGTCGGATGAGGAGATATTCTCAATTGCGGCTTGGTCTTGAGCGACAAAGTGCTGAAAAAGGCGAGTGTCTTGCAAGGGTAATTCAGTCACTTCGGAACCAGCGAGGCAATCATGGATTGGAAAATCACCCGCCCGTCGCTCGAGCCCATCAGGTCTTCCGACGCCCGCTCGGGATGCGGCATCAGCCCCACAACGTTGCGCTCGCGGTTCGAGAGCCCGGCGATATTGGCCAGCGCCCCGTTGGGGTTGGTTTCTTCGTCGTCCACGATTTCGCCTGCGGGCGTCGAGTAGCGGAAAACAATCTGCCGGTTGCGCTCCAGCTCCCGCAGCGTTTCCGGCTCGCAGAAATAGTTCCCTTCCATATGCGCGATGGGCATCTTCAGCACCTGCCCCTCGCGACAGGCGGCGGTGAAGGGGGTCTCCGCGTTTTCGACGTGCACATGAACGAACCGGCAGAGGAACTTCAGCCGGCGGTTGCGCAGCATCGCCCCCGGCAGCAGCCCCGCCTCCAGCAGAATCTGGAAGCCGTTGCAGAGGCCCAGCACCAGGCCGCCGCCGGCGGCGAACTTCTTCACCGCGCCCATCACCGGCGCGTGGCTGGCGATGGCGCCGGTGCGCAGGTAGTCGCCGTAAGCGAAGCCGCCCGGCAGGATGACGGCGTCGAGGTGGCTGATCTGGGTGGATTCGTGCCACACCCAGTCCGTCGGCTGGCCGAGCACGGTGGACAATACGTGGAAAGCGTCGTGATCGCAGTTGGAACCGGGAAAAACGACCACGCCGAACTTCATCGCTGGGGGCACAGAGCAGTCTAGCACAGCCCGCAGAGAAAGCAAGGCGAGACCGGGCCGCGCGCCGCCGGCTAGTGCCGTTCCAACTATTTGGGCCTAAGGCGAGAACTCGTGATGCACTATACCTAGCCGCAACAAGTTGGAACGGCACTAGAGGTCGGGCTTGCCCGCGCGGCTCATCTTGCTCAGATCGAAGGTCACCGAGCGCGGCACTTGGTCGACAGTGAAGTGAAACTTCACCTTGGTCTCTTCAGCCGGGATCGCGGGCTTGCCGTCCACCTGGCGAGCAAAGTAAAAAAGGTCGGTTAAGCCCCGCCTCTCGCGTTTCACCGGTGCCAGCTTGTGCTTGCTGCGCGGCAGCTCGAGCGCGACTCTGGGGCCGTCTTCGCCCAAGGGCGCATCCACCGGCAGGAAAAACGCATCGCCATCAAGGGGATTAATGGAATCAACTTGGATGACGTAGTAGCCGGGTTGCCAGTCCAGCAGCTTGGTGGCGTACTCATCAGGGACAGTGCGAATCAGTTGGTTGCCCCGCACGAACGCCTGTCGCACGGTGGCCGCCGAGAACCAGCGCACGAGAATCACATGTCCTGCCACGCGCGTCGGCACTGTATG